>JAJUFW010000208.1 GCA_029263555.1 Alphaproteobacteria bacterium | reverse complement strand
GCCGGCTTCGTCCCGGTCGAGACGGTGAAGGCGTTCCATGAGGAGGAGGGGGAAAAGGCTCTGGCCGACACCCGCGCGGCGCTGGAAACAGCGGGCGTGCGCCATCGCTGCCACGTCGCGGTAGGAGACGCCGCCGAGACGATCGTCGACCAGGCGGCGGCCCATGGCTGCGACCAGATCATGATGGGGAGCCGGGGGCTGAGCCCGGTTCCGAACCTGCTGCTCGGCTCCACGACCACCAAGGTCCTGCACCTGAGCACTCTGCCCGTGACCATCGTCCGCAAGGGCGCCTGATCACAGCCCAGCGACGTGCCGCGGCCGGCGCGTCACGCCGCCCCGGGACGTCCCCGCTCATCGGCGGGCACCGAAGGCCCGCACGGTCCGAACCGCATCGGCCCACCTTCCGGCCGGCCGTCCGGCATCGAGAGGAGAGACACGGCATGTTGATGGAATCCCAATTCTGGATCTCGCTGCTCCAGATCATCTGGATCGATATTCTGTTGAGCGGCGACAACGCCGTGGTCATCGCGCTCGCCTGCCGGTCGCTGCCTCCCCGCCAGAAGCGCTGGGGCATCGTCCTGGGCGCGGGCGCCGCGATCGTCCTCAGGGCACTCTTCGCGACCTTCGTCGTCTATCTCCTCAACGTGCCGTTCCTGAAGATCGTGGGCGGCCTGCTGCTCCTCTGGATCGCGGTCAAGCTCATTATTCCGGAAGGAGAGGCCGGTCAGGGCCACACGGAGGGCGGATCCAATCTCTGGTCCGCGATCCGCACCATCGTCATCGCGGATGCGGTGATGAGCCTCGACAACGTGATCGCCATCGCCGCGGCGGCGCATGGCAGCGTGGTGCTGCTGGTACTGGGTCTTCTGATCAGCATCCCGCTGATCATATTCGGCAGCACCCTCATTCTCAGGGCGCTGGAACGCCTGCCGATCCTGATCTCGGCAGGGGCGGCGCTGCTGGGCTATATCGCCGGCGAGCTGCTGGTCTCGGATCCGTCCCTGCACCACTGGGTCGAGACGGAGGCCGCTTATCTGCACAGGGTGGCACCGTGGGTCGGCGCCATCCTCGTCGTCATGGTCGGCCACGCCATCGCCCGAAGGATGAGCGCGCAGCGTAGGCGTAACGCAGGGAAGGAAGCAGGCGGCACCGCGCCGACCGCGGCATCGTCCTCCTCAGGAAGCTGACTCGGGGAAGCCGACGGGGCACTGGCCCGGCCTCGAAACGAACCGCAATCGCGGTCCGGTCGGCCGGATGCCTCGGACGGAAGACCTCAAGCGGCCTTCCGGTATTCGGGGACACCGGCCGGGTTGGCCCGCTGGAGCGGCGCGTCCGGCTGGGCCAGACGGCGCACGTCGGTTGCGATCTCGCCGAAGATCTCGGGATCCTTGACCGCGATTTCGGCAACGACCGCCACCAGCCCCGCGACGACCGCAGCAAGAACGAACAATTCGATGACCATTGTGGAACTCCCGCACTGAAATTCGGACGCCTCTCGATCCCGCATTTTGGATCACCGGACCCCCAAGGCGCCCACCCGAACATCCTGTTCCGGGTTTGCAGTGCAACATATGTCAGTCGGCTTGCCCTATTGCAAGTCAATCTGGTATACAAAATACAACATCCAGGCATGCGTTTCGGCCATGGCGGCCATTGCCTAAGGCGCCTTCCGGATGCCCGCAGCGCAAAGTCATAGGTGGACGACGCCGGTGCATACGCCCATGCTTCACGGCCATAGGGGGCAGATTCGGACCTGACTATGGCTTTCGATTTCCGCCGGCTTGCAGTCGCCTTTGCCGGCACGGCCGCGTTTCTCGACCTTTATGCACCGCAATCGCTGTTGCCGGAGCTGGCACGGGAGTTCCGGGTCGGAGAGGCGGTCATCAGCCTGACCATCACAGCCTCGATGATCGCCGTCGCCCTCACCGCCCCGTTCGCGGGCTCCCTGGCGGACGTGGTGGGACGCAAGCGCATCATCGTGGCTGCCGCCTTCGGGCTGTGCCTGCCGACGGCCATGCTCGCTTTCGTCGGATCGATCGAGGGCATGTTCTTCTGGCGCTTCGTCCAGGGCCTGTTCATCCCGCCGATCTACGCGGTGACCGTCGCCTATATCGGGGAGGAATGGCCGCCGGCTGAAATCGGGCCGGTGACGGCGCTTTACATAGGCGGCTCGGTCCTCGGCGGTTTCGGTGGGCGCTTCATCATCGGGAACGCGGCCGAGCTGTGGGGGTGGCAGCAGTCCTTCCTTGCCCTTGCGGCCGTTAACCTCGCCTGCGCCACCGGCATCGCCCTGTTCCTTCCGAAGGAAAGGACGTTCAAGAAGATCGGCGGCTTGGCGCAGTCCCTGGGCAAGATGGCCGGCCATTTCCGGAACCGGCGGCTTGTCGCGACCTTCGCGATCGGCTTCGCCATCCTGTTCTCGATCGTCGCGACGTTCACCTATGTCAACTTCTACCTGGCCGCACCGCCCTTCGGGCTGACCCCAGCGGCTCTCGGGACCGTGTTCACGGTCTATCTGGTCGGCGTCGTCGTCACGCCGCTTTCGGGCAGCTGGGTCCGGCGCTTCGGGAACCTGCACACCCTCGTCGGCGGAACGGCCTGTTCGATCGCAGGCCTTCTCCTGACGCTGTCCCCCAGCCTCCTGACGGTAATCCCCGGCCTTGCCCTCGCCGCGACGGGGCTCTTCATCGTGCAGGCGACGGCGACGAGCTTCCTGCCGATCGCCGCGACCGAGGCGACGGCCTCCGCGATCGGGCTTTACGGCACCTGCTACTATGTCGGCGGAAGCGTCGGGGCGTTCGCGCCCAGCGTGATCTGGAAGAATGCGGGTTGGACGGGCTGCGTTTCCCTGGTCATCGCCGTCGAGATCCTGATCGCCCTACTGGCGATCCGGTTCTGGTTTGTCCCCGCCCGGCTTTCCGACCGGCAGGCTTGATCCACACTCAGACAGCTCCTAGCTTACCGGCAGCCAATGATCTTTCCAGCCCCGCTCCGCCCCGCGCGCCTAGTGCGGCGCTACAAGCGCTTCCTGGCCGATGTCGATATTGACGGCGAAATCGCCGTCGCCCACTGCCCTAACCCGGGGGCGATGCTGGGCCTCGACATGCCGGGCCTGGAGGTCCTGCTGTCGGAAAGCGCCAATCCTCTACGCAAGCTGCGGCACACGCTGGAGCTGGTCCGCCTTCCGTCCGGGCTCGTCGGGATCAATACCGGACTGCCCAACCGCCTGGCCGAAGAGGCGATCAGGGCAGGACGCATCCCGGAGCTTGCGGGATACGAGCGGATCCGGCGGGAGGTCCGATACGGGCGCAACAGCCGCGTCGACCTCGTGCTCGAGCGCGATGGGAATCCGCCCTGCTATGTCGAGGTCAAGAATGTACATCTCCGGCGCGACGCGGGGCCATATCCCTCGGCCGCCGAGTTTCCGGACTGCGTCACGGCACGCGGCGCGAAGCATCTTGTCGAGCTTGCCGCCATGGTGGCGGCCGGAGCGCGCGCCGTGATGCTGTTCATCGTACAGCGCACCGACTGCGATCATTTCCGCGTAGCCGCGGACCTGGACCCCTCGTACGCCGCCGGCCTGGCTGCCGCGACCGCAGCCGGAGTGGAGGCGATCTGTTACGCCTGTCACATTACGGAAGAGGCCATCGAAGTGGATCGCGGCCTGCCGGTAATGCTATGACGGGCCTTGAAGGGCGAGACACCGTGCAGGAACAGGTAAGAGATTTGGTGAAGGAATCGACGAGCGAAGCGCTGGAAACGGATCGGATCCAGATTCACAGCCCAAGCGATTTCGAGGGGATGCGCCGCGCCGGCCGCCTCGCGGCCGAAGTGCTGGATTACATCACGCCCTTCGTGAAGCCAGGCGTCACTACGGGCGAGCTCGACCGCCTGTGCCACGATTTCATCCTCGATCATGGCGCCGTCCCGGCACCGCTGAATTACCGCGGCTATCCCAAGGCGACCTGCATCTCGCTGAACCACGTCGTCTGCCACGGCATTCCGGGGGACCGGAAGCTGATCGAAGGCGACATCCTGAACATCGATATCACCGTTATCCTGGACGGGTGGTACGGCGATACCAGCCGCATGTTCTGGGCCGGCGACAAGATCAGCGTGAAGGCCCGGAAGCTGTGCGACGTGACCTACGAGTCGCTGATGCGGGGCCTCGCCGTGATCCGGCCGGGCGCCACGCTGGGCGATATCGGCCATGCGATCCAGAGCTTCGTCGAACCGCATCGGTTCTCGGTCGTGCGCGATTTCTGCGGGCACGGCCTGGGCCGGACGTTCCACGCACCGCCCAGCGTGCTTCACTACGGCGAACCCGGCACCGGCCCCGTGCTGAAGCCGGGCATGTTCTTCACGGTCGAGCCGATGGTCAACGCCGGGCGGTACGACGTGAAGGTTCTGGCGGACGGATGGACGGCCGTCACCCGCGACAAGAGCCTCTCGGCGCAGTTCGAGCATTCGATCGGCGTGACCGAGGACGGCTGCGAGATTTTCACGCTGTCGCCGGCCGGCTACACCAAGCCCCCGTACGGCTGAGCCGCGATTGAGGAAGGCGTCGGCGCCCGAGGGCCGGGACAGGGAGGACAGCCCGGCATCGAAGCCCGGATCGGGGCAACCCCACTATGCCGGGCACCGGGACCGGTTGCGCCAGCGGTTCCTGACGCAAGGCGCGGATGCCCTCTCCGATTACGAGCTTCTCGAGCTGATCCTGTTCTCGGCGATCCCGCGGCAGGACGTCAAACCGCTTGCCAAGCGCCTGCTGGCCGAGTTCGGCGGTCTCGGCGCGCTGCTGAGCGCCCGGCCCGAGGAGCTGGAGCGGCGCGGCGGCATTGGCCTGCCCACGATCGCTCTGCTCAAGGCGGTCGGCGCCGCCTCGCTCAGGATCCTTAAGGCCGAGGTGATCCAGCGCCCGGTGATCGGGTCGTGGGACAGGCTGCTCGACTATCTGGGGGCTTCCCTGCGGCACGAGAAGACCGAGCAGTTCAGGCTGCTTTTCCTCGATCGCAAGAACGCCCTCATCGCCGACGAGCTGCAGCAGCGGGGCACCGTCGATCAGGCGCCGGTCTATCCGCGCGAGGTCGTCAAGCGGGCCCTGGAGCTTGAGGCCAGCGCGGTGATTCTGGTGCACAATCATCCCTCGGGCGACCCCACGCCCTCCCGTGCCGACATCGAGATAACGCGCGAGGTCGCCCGGGCCCTGGAGACGGTCGGCATCGCGCTTCACGACCACCTGATCGTCGGCCGCTCCGCAAATGCGAGCCTCCGGGCCCTGGGCCTCATCTGATCGCGAGCAGCCGATTGCTCGCGACCCGACGCGATCCCCAAGGCGCCGCATGCCGGCACCGCGGCCGATGCACCGGGCGCTGCGGCTATGCGGCGGAATTGATCAGGTCGAAGACGCGCCTGAAGTTCCCCGTCTGCTCGGCGGTCCGCTGCGGCATCACGCGGCCCACCAGCACCTCCTCCGGCGTCGGCGTCGAGCAGAGGAGATCGGTCGCCTCGCTCACGAAGTCGGCAAGCGGCATTGCATGGGGCAGTGCGGACTGGCCCGGCGTAAGCTCCGTCGCCACCAGCGGAGGCGCAATCTCGACGACCTCCACGGGCGTGTTGCGGAGCTCGTGGCGGATTGACTGGGTCCAGGAATGGATGGCTGCCTTCGTGGCACTGTAGGTCGGCGCATCGGCCCGCGGCACGAAGGCAAGGCCCGAGGAGACCGTCACGACGGTCGCCGCCGGCTTCGAGCGGAGATGCGGCAGCAGCGCTGCAGTCAGCCTGATCGGACCAAGCAGGTTGGTCGCGACCATGC
>JAJUFW010000113.1 GCA_029263555.1 Alphaproteobacteria bacterium | reverse complement strand
CGACTCCGACGGCGGGGCCGAGGAGGTCGAGGGCGAGATGCAGGAGCAGGAGGGCGCCGAGGCGGATGCCCCCGGCCAGCCCTGGCGGCCCGACATGAGCCGCCGCAATACCCCCGACGTTCCGTCCTACAAGGCGTACACGACCCAGTTCGACGAAATCGTCGACGCCGCCGATCTGTGCGATGCCGACGAGATGGCGCGCCTGCGGATGATGCTGGACCAGCAACTTCAGCATCTTCAGGGCGTGATCTCGAAGCTGGCGAACCGCCTGCAGCGACGGCTCATGGCCAAGCAGACCCGGTCGTGGGAGTTCGACCTGGAAGAGGGGATCCTGGACGCCGCGAGACTCGCCCGCGTCGTCATCAATCCGCTGACGCCGCTTTCCTTCAAGGAGGAAACGGATACCGACTTCCGCGACACTGTCGTGACGCTGCTGCTCGACAATTCGGGCTCGATGCGCGGCCGGCCGATCACCATCGCGGCGATGAGCGCGGACATTCTGGCGCGAACGCTCGAGCGCTGCGGCGTCAAGGTGGAGATCCTGGGCTTCACGACCCGGGCCTGGAAGGGCGGCCTCAGCCGCGAACGCTGGATCGAGGACGGCAAGCCGGCCCTGCCCGGACGGCTCAACGACCTCCGGCATATCGTCTACAAGGCTGCCGACGCGCCCTGGCGGCGGGCCCGGAAGAATCTGGGCCTGATGCTGCGCGAGGGGATCCTGAAGGAGAACATCGACGGCGAGGCCCTGCTTTGGGCGCACAATCGCCTGATCGCCCGGCCCGAGCAGCGGCGCATCCTGATGGTGATCTCCGACGGCGCCCCGGTCGACGATTCCACGCTGTCCGTCAATTCCGGCAGCTATCTCGAGCGGCACCTCAAGGAGGTCATCGCCTGGATCGAGAACTACTCGCCCGTCGAGCTGGTGGCGATCGGCATCGGCCACGACGTTACCCGCTACTACCGACGGGCGGTCACCATCCTCGATGCCGAGCAGCTTGGCGGAACCATGATCGACAAGCTGGCGGAGCTGTTCGACGAGGACGTGAAGGGCACGTTCCGCCGCGGCGGCGGCACCCCGCCCGGGGATCAGCGGCCGGTCCGCCGCGCCGACCGCCGCTGACCGGTTCCGCGCGGGGCGACTTTCTCCCGAGCTTCCTTCCCGTTTGCCAATCCTCTCCCGACGCTGTATGGTGCGCGCATTGCGAATGACTTGCATTCACAGTCGCTCATCGATCGGGGAGAATCCATGCGCATGCCGCTCCGCGCCTCAGCCGTGGCTATCGGTGCGATCCTGGCCGGTACCGCCTTCACCGCGGCCGCCCAGGACAACGTCGTAAACGTCTATTCCGCTCGGCACTACGACACCGATCTCGAGCTCTACGACCGGTTCACGGCCGAGACCGGGATCGAGGTCAATCTGATCGAGGGAAGCGCGGACGAGTTGATCGAGCGCATCCGGAACGAGGGCCGGAACAGCCCGGCCGACGTCCTGATCACGGTCGATGCAGGCGTGCTCTGGCGGGCCGAGGAGGCGGGACTCTACCAGCCCGTCAAGAGCGGGATCCTGGAAAGCCGCGTTCCGGCCGCGCTCCGCCATCCGGAGGGGCTTTGGGTCGGCCTGTCGAAGCGCGCCCGGGTCATCATGTACAACAAGGAGACCGGGCTGCCCGAGGGGCTGGACACCTACGAGGATCTGGCCGACCCCGCCTATGACGACATGTTGTGCATCCGGTCGTCCTCGCATGTCTACAACCAGTCGCTCATGGGCTCGATCATTGCCGCCCATGGCGAGGAAGCGGCCGAAGCCTGGGCGCGGGGCGTGGTCGAGAACATGGCCCGCGAGCCCGAGGGCGGCGACCGCGACCAGATCAGGGCGGTGGCCGCCGGCCAGTGCGACATCGCCGTCGCCAACACCTATTATCTCGGCCACCTGCTGACCTCCGACGACCCCAGGGACCGGGAGGCCGGCGAAAAGATCGGCGTCGTCTTCCCGAACCAGAACGACCGCGGCACCCATGTGAACATCTCCGGCGCCGGCGTCGTCGCCAACGCGCCGAACAGGGACAACGCCGTCCGTTTCCTGGAATTCCTGGTGGGCGACTATGCCCAGAAGATCCTTGCGGAGGGCAACAACGAATATCCGGTGGTCGAGGGGGTCGAGATTGCCCCGGTGATCGCGGCCTGGGGCGACTTCAAGCAGGACGACCTGAACGCCGCCACCTTCGGCCGGAACAATCCTCTGGCGCTGCAGATCATGGACCGCGCCGGCTGGAAGTAACGGCCCAAGAACGAACTCTCCCAAACGACTGGGGCGCAGGACCGGGTGGACCTGCGCCCCTTCTTCTTGAATTGTCCGCCGGGCCCAACGGTTACCGGTCCGGCTCCGCGTTCTCCTGCCCGGGGCGCGACCGGGCGATCGCGAAGGACAGCAGGATCACGGGCAGGATCCCGACGGCAACGATCGCAAGCGCGGCGGTGGAAGCTTCGGCCAGCCGCTCGTCGGCGGCCAGGCGGTAGACGCGCACGGCCAGCGTGTCGAAGTTGAACGGCCGGACGATCAGGGTGGCCGGCAGCTCCTTCATCACGTCGACGAAGACCAGAAGGGCCGCGGTCAGCATCCCGCCGCGCATGATCGGGGCATGGACCCTGATGAGCGTGCGGCCGGTGCCTTGGCCCAGCACCCGCGAGGCATGATCCATGGACGGGCTGATCTTGCCCAGGCTGGCCTCGATGGTGCTGTAGGAGATGGCGAGGAAGCGGACCAGATAGGCGAAGACCAGGGCGGCGATGGTGCCGGTCAGCAGAAGGCCCGTGCCGAAGCCGAAATGGTCCCGGAAGAAGGCGTCGATCGCATTGTCGACCACGCCGAAGGGGATCAGCACGCCGACCGCGATGACCGAACCCGGTACCGCATAGCCCAGGGCGGCTGCCCGCACCGCGGCCCGGTTGGCCGCCGTGGGCGCAAGCCGCACGCCATAGGCCAGCAGGGTCGCCAGCAGCACCGCGACGACCGCGGTCACCGCGGATACCGCGAAGCTGTTGCCGGCGAATTTCAGGAAACTGCGGCCTAGGAGCGGGTCGCCGCCGGTTGCCGAGAGATGGACCAGGGTTCCGGCCGGGATCAGGAAGCCGATCGCCAGCGTGCCCAGGCAGAACCCGGTGGCGAGCCAACCGCGCCAGCCCTTCAGCGGCCGCCGCGGCAGCCGGCGGTAGCGCCCCGTCGTGTGATGGTATTTCGCCCGGCCGCGCGACCAGCGTTCCAGAAGCACCAGGACCGCGACGAAGATCAGAAGGCAGGCGGAAAGCTGCGCGGCCGCGACCGGCTGTCCCATTCCGAACCAGGTGCGGTAGATGCCGGTCGTGAAGGTCGTGACCCCGAAATAGCTGACCGTGCCGAAATCGGCGATCGACTCCATGAGCACGAGCGCGAGCCCCGCCACGATCGCGGGCCGGGCCAGCGGCAGTCCTACTCCGAAGAAGCTGCGCCAGGGGCCGCGGCCGAGCGTGCGGCTGACTTCGAGAACGCAGACCGACTGTTCCAGGAACGCGGTGCGCGCCAGCAGGAAGACGTAGGGGTAGAGGACGAAGCCCATCACGAAGACGGCGCCGCCCAGGGACCTGATGTCGGGAAACCAGTAGTCGCGCGCGCGCCAGCCGGTGAGGTCGCGGAGCAGCGTCTGCACCGGCCCGGCGAAATCCAGAAGATCGGTATAGACGTAGCCCATCACATAGGCGGGCACCGCCATCGGCAGCAGCAGGGCCCATTCGAAGAGCCGGTCGCCCGGGAAGCGATGCATGGTGACGAGCCACGCCGTGGCCACGCCCAGGGTGGCCGAGACGCCTCCCACGCCCAGCAACAGCAGCCCGGTGTTGACGACATAGTCCGACAGGACCGTCGAGGCGAGGTGGGACCAGACGCCCGCGCTGTCGGCGAAGACATGGCTCAGCACCACAAGGACCGGCAAGGCGACCAGCAGGGCGACGGTCGTCGTGAACACGGTCCAACCGCCCGGCCACAGCCGCGCGACGAGCCGCGGCAGACGGGGCGTGAGATCGGTGTGATAGGGAACGGTCACTTTGCGGACGGGGGCTCCACGAGGCCGCGGGGCAACACCGCCCGACCCGGCCCATGCGGGAACCCATTGATAATGCGAATGACTAGCGTATGCAAGCCCGCGCGGCCGTTCACTCCCGGCGCTTCCGGGGCGGCAAGGACAGGGCCGAGCCTGCGATCGCCGCGACGACCAGGGCAATGCCGATGATCTCCCGCGGCCCGACCGGCTCTCCCAGGAACACGGCTGCGGACAGGACCGCCGAGATCGGCGCGACCGCAGTGAAGAGGGAGGCTTCCGTGCCGCTCACCCGCGACAGGCCCCGGTACCAGAGAAGGAATCCCGCGACCGTCGGAACCAACGCGTAATAGAAAACGGCGCCCAGCGAGGCGCCGGTCAGGGGCGCGGTCCAGGGCTGTTCCAGGGCCGCCGGCACGATCGCGACGGCAAGTCCCAGCGCCGTCATGGCGGTCGACAGCGCCAGCGGCGACACCGCCGTGCGCAGGCGCTTGCTCAGCAGAATGAACAGGCTTTCGCAGAGGACGGCGCCCACGACCAGCAGGTTGCCGGCAAGGGAGCCGCCGCCGCCTTCCGGACGGAAAGTGATCAGGAGGACGCCGGCCCCGGCAAGGGCGACCGCCAGCAGGAGGGACCGGGCCGGCCGCTCGCCCAGGATCAGGACCGAGACCGCCGCCGCCACGACCGGAAGGGTGCCGATGACGATGCCCGCCTCGGTGGCCGAGGTCCATTTCAGCCCGATGATCAGGAACGCCGTGTAGCCGACGCTTCCGGCCGCCGCCTGGACCAGAAGAAGGATCCGGTCCCGGCCTTCGGACTTGGGCCAGGCGGTGCCGGTCAGGCGCATAAGGGCAAGGAAGATCGGAAGCGCGACGGCAAGCCTGAGCGCCGTTGCGGTCAAGGGCGGCAGAGCCGCGGCGATGATCTTGCTGGCAATCACCGTGCTGCCGACAAGCGTCATCGCCAGTGACAGGCAGAGATATCCTTCCACGCGGCCGGGCATCGGGTCCCTCTTTCATCGGTTCCGGGATCGGGGAGGGAAGAATCGTCCCGCCGGCGCGGGCCCCGCGTCTTGAACGGGATTGCGGGACCGGACCCTCCGGTCAGCGGAGGGCGGCGGCGAAGGCGCCCGGGGTGATGCCGTAGCGGCGGACGAAGGCCCGGGTCATGTGGCTCTGGTCGGCAAAGCCGCTTGCCACCGCCGTCTCGGCCAGCGGCATCCCTTGCGCGATCATCCGGCGTGCGGCGTCGACCCGCCGCTGGACCAGATAGGCATGGGGCGTCAGCCCGGTCGTCTTGACGAAGCCGCGCAGCACCTGGAACCGGCTGAGGCCGGAGGCGCAGGCCAGGTCCGCGAGCGTGACGGGGGCCGCGGGGTCGTCGTCGATGAGGGCGCGCACGATCGCGAGGGCCGCCGGCGTGGCCTGGCCGCTTGCGGCGACGTTGCGCCGCCGGGTCATCCGGGCAAGTAACGCGGACAGCAGCTCCTCGGCCCTAAGCGCCGATGCGTCCGATGTCTCGGGCCCGGTCGCGCCGTGAGGGACAAGCGCCCTAAACAGCCGGCCGAAGCACCGGGCCGTCGCCGGGTCCGGAAGGACGGGATCCGAGAACTCGAACGCGCCTGTCCGCCCTTCGGTGAGGTCCAGGATTGCAGCCTCGATCGCCGGCGGGTCAAAATAGAGCATGCGCCAGGCCCGGCCGCCGTCGCCGATGGCGGCGCCGTCATGGACTTCTCCCGGATTGACGGTGATCACGTCCCCTGGCCCGGCCTCGACCGGCCCGCGCCCGCTTGCCGATCTCTGCGCGCCCCGGTGGATGACGCCGATGCCGAACTGGTCATGGGTATGGCGCGGAAAGGCGTGGCGCGATACCGCCACGACCGCCTGAACGCCGGCCATCCGGCATCTCATGATCTCGAACCGACCCCGTGCCATTCCCCGTTCCCGCGTTTCGATGCTGCGGACGCCGATCTTGGCAGCCCCCAGCGCGGGAAGCGAGCGTCCAGACGAAACGGGCAGGCCCGGGTTCTCAGAGGCCGGTCCCGTCACCTCACTGCGGGGGAACGGCGGACGGGTCCATGTAGAAAAGCTCCCAGATATGTCCGTCCGGATCGCGGAAGGAATGCTGGTACATGAAGCCGTAGTCCCTGGGCGGGCCGAAGGTGGTGCCGCCGGCCTCGACGGCCGCGCGGATCATGGCGTCGACGTCTTCCCGGTTGTCGCGGGAAAGCGCGATCAGCACCTCGGTCGCCGTCGTCGCGTCGCAGATCGGGTTCGGCGTGAACTCGCGGAACTTCGGATGGGTCAGAAGCATCGCGAAGATCGTATCCGAAACCACCATGCAGGCTGCGGTCTCGTCCGTGAAATGCGGATTGAATTCGAATCCCAGATGGCGGAAGAACGCCATCGACCGGTCGAGGTCGCGGACCGGGAGATTGACGAAGATCCGGGTGGGCATGAAGGGGGCTCCTTCGATCTGGAGGTGAAACGGGGCTCAGGCGATCGCCTTCAGGTCCTGCCTCAGGCGTTCGGGATCGGGCAGCAGAGCGTCGACCGTCTCATGGGTCGAGCGCCAGAGCGGAACCGCCGCGGCGAGGAGGCGGGATCCTTCCTGGGTGAGGGACAGCCGCCGGCTGCGCCGATCCTTCGGATCGACCGTGACCGAGACGAGCCCGCGCCGTTCCAGCGGCTTCAGCGCCGCCGTGAGAGTCGTCCGGTCCATGGCCAGAAGCGCCGCGACCTGGCCCAGGGCCGGAGGCTGCGGCCGGTTCAGCGCCATCATCAGCGAGAACTGTCCGTTGGTCAGGCCCACCGGCCGCAGTGCCTCGTCGAAGCGGCGAGCCAGCGCCCGGGCGGCCCGCTGGACATGCAGGCACAGGCAGCGGTCCCGCACGTGGAGCGTGGTCTCGAAGGGGATTCCGGTTGCGTTTGACATGATGCGGTAAATCATGTTGATATCAACCTATCCTGTCAAGACGGCCCGAACGGCAGGCTCGCCCGGCCGTTTTTTTAAGGGCGTCCGGCCCCCGCGAAGACCATAACGGAGGAAACTCGATCATGTCCGGTTCTCACGGCAGATTCGTGTGGTACGAACTGATGACGTCGGATGTCGCGGCCGCGGAAGCGTTCTATGGCGCCGTCCTGGGATGGGAAGGGCAGGATTGCGATATTCCGGGCGTCACCTACAAGATCCTCAGCGCCGGCGGGAATCCCGTCGCGGGCGCCATGGCCATGCCGCCGGTGTGCGAGGGCATGGACCCGAACTGGACGGGCTATGTAACGGTCGAGGACGTCGACGCGGCGGCCGGGCGCGTCGCGGAATTGGGCGGCACCGTGCATCGCGCGCCCGACGACATTCCGGGCGTCGGGCGCTTCGCCATCGTCGCCGACCCGCAGGGCGCCGTGTTCGCGCTTTTCAGGATGGAGCGCGAGGCTCTGCCCCCGCCGGCGATGGGCGGGCCGGGATACGGCGCCTGGCGCGAACTCAACGCCGTCGACGGGCAGGCGGCCTTTCCGTTCTATGCCGAAATCTTCGGATGGACGAAGGACCAGGCCTTCGACATGGGGCCGAGGGGCGTCTACCAGCTGGTCGCCGTCGGCGGGGAGGCGTTCGGCGCCATGATGACGAAGCCGGAGAGCGCGCCGCGTCCCTTCTGGCTCTTCTATTTCGCCGTTCCGTCGATCGATCGGGCCATGGCGACCGTAAGGGAGCGGGGCGGGCAGGTGCTTCTCGACCCGCAGCAGGTCCCGGGGGATGCCTGGATCATCCAGTGCCGGGATCCCCAGGGGGCGGCCTTTGCCCTGGTCGGCCCGCGCAGTTGAGGAAGCGGGCTGCGTCCCTAGTCCGCAGCGCCGGCTTCGGCGGGCTG
>JAJUFW010000516.1 GCA_029263555.1 Alphaproteobacteria bacterium | reverse complement strand
TTCGGGATGCCGGGTCGTTCCGAAGATGAATCTTCGCTTTATTGAGACGTTTCTCTGGGTGGCGCGGCTGGGGAGTTTCAGCGCAGCCGCCGAGAAGCTCAATACGACCCAGGCCTCCATCTCGAACCGCATCGCTACACTGGAGGCCGAACTGGGGGTCAAGCTCTTCGTCCGGGAGATGCGGGGCTGTGTCCTGACCCCGGCGGGGCAGGCGGCGATTCCCAAGGCCGAGGCGGTGGTGAAGGCTGCGACCGAATTCCGGGATGCCGTTGCCGATCCTGCCTCCATTCGCGGTTCGGTCTCGATCGGCACCATAGATTCGATCGTCCATTCCTTCCTGCCGCGCCTGTTCGAACGCGTCCGCGAGAAATATCCCGGCATCTCGATCGACCTGAATGTCGACACGAGCCTGAACATGGCGCGCGAGATCATCGAAAGGCGGGTGGACCTCGCGATGATCATGGGGCCGGTGATGGCCGAGGGCCTGATCAACGTGGAACTCGGCGAATACGAATGCATCTGGGTGGCCAGCCCGAAATTCGGCCTGGGCGGGAGGAGGTTCTCCCTTGCCGATCTTTCCGGATACAGCCTTCTCGCCTTTTCCAAGAACAGCGTGCCGCACCAGAGGCTGGTCCAGACCTTCGTATCGGCCGGCCTGGGGATCCCCCCGATATCGAATTCGAACTCGTTGGCGACGATCATGCGGCTTGCCGCCGACGGGCTGGGCATCGCCTTGCTGCCCAGGGCGATCCTCAAGGAGCACCTCGCTGCCGGGACGCTGGAGGTGCTGGATGTCGACCTGGAGTTCCCGCCGCTCGCCTTCCATGCGGTCTACGCCGACCATCCCGACAACGTAATGCCGCCGATCATTGCGGAGATGGCGGCCGAAGTTTCGAGGAAATTTCTGGAGGACGAGGCAAAAGAGAATCTTATGGCGAACGATCAGGATTTCCCGTTTGCGGACCGGGATTTCTGAAAGCGACACTGTCCTCGGGAAAGAAGGAGGGCGTGGCGTGAAAGTCAGTCTTGTTCAGATGAATTCCCGCGACGACAAGAAAAAGAACCTTGCCGATGCGGCGCAGATGGTAAGCGATGTCGTGGCGAAGGACTCCCCCGATCTTGTCGTTCTTCCGGAATATTTTGCCTTTCTGGGCGAGGGGCGGGAAAACATTCACGGAAGCGGCGAAGGATTTCCCCAAGGGGAGGCCTACCGCCTCATGCAGTCGCTGGCGGCGAGGCATGGCGTGACGATCCATGCCGGCAGCCTCGTGGAGAAGAGCGGAAACTCGCATTACAACACGAGCGTCGTCTTCGGCCCCGACGGCGCCGAGATCGCCCGCTACCGCAAGATCCATCTCTTCGACGTCGACGCTCCCGGAGGGACGGCCTACCGGGAATCCGACACCATCAATCGCGGCGAGGACATCGTCACCTACAAGGTCGGCGAGGTGACCGTCGGCTGCGCGATCTGCTACGACATCCGCTTTCCCGAACTGTTCCGGAAGCTGCGCGACAAGGGGGCGGAGGTCATCGTCCTCCCGGCAGCCTTCACGTTGATGACCGGCAAGGATCACTGGGAGGTGCTGGCCCGCGCGCGCGCGATCGAAACCCAGACCTATTTCGTCGCCGTCGGCCAGACGCTGTCGCATGCGGACGGCCGCAAGTGGTGCTGGGGGCATTCCATGGTCGTCGATCCCTGGGGGCATGTGATCGCGCAGTGTTCCGACGGCGTCGGCACGACGAGCGCGCGCCTCGACTTCGGCTATCTCCGCAAGGTTCGGGCCGACGTGCCCGTGGCGAACCATCATGTCCTTTGAGGAGCGGTGACCCAGAATGTTCGAAGTCCGTGACATGCCGGATCAGATCGATCCCGCCGTCATCGCCCTGATGGAGAAGGTGGAGACCGCGACGGTCGGGCATTTTCTCCACGCCGGATTCGTCGATCGGGAGATCCGGGCCGTGCTTCCGGAAAAAAGGATCGCCGGCACCGCCGTCACCATCCGGCTGCCCCATGCCGATTCCACCGCGCTGCACTACCTGACGAAATTGGTGAGGCCGGGCGACTTCGTCGTCGTCGAGCGCTGCGGCGACAACCGGCATGCGTGCTGGGGCGGCGTCGTCACCCACGCCATGATGCTCGCCGGGATTGCGGGCGCGGCGGTGGACGGCCCGGCCACCGACTTTTCCGAGATCCGCAAGCTCGGATTGCCGATGTGGTGCCGGGGCCCGTCGCCGATCACCACGAAGATCCTGGGGCTCGACGGGGCCATCAACGTGCCCGTTACCGTCGGCGGCCAGGTCGTGAACCCGGGTGATGCGGTCTTCGCCGACGAAAGCGGGGTGCTGGTCGTCCCGCCCGACCGGGCGAAGGCCGTCGCCGAACGCGCGATCGCCATGCAGGACAACGAGGTCCGGCTGCTGGAACGGCTCCGCAAGGGCGAACGGCTGCCGGACATCAGCGGCGCCACGAAGATCATCGAGGAAGCGCTCCGACAAACTGCGTGACACCGAACGAACGCCGAAGGTCCGAACAGGGAGAAGCACGATGGGTCTACTGCGCAACATGCTGGCCGGGGTTGCAGGTCTCGCTGCCTGGCAGGCGTCGACGGCCGGTGCCGAGACCGTCACGGTCGCCGCATACAGCGGGATCTTCCAGGATCACTACACGAAGGCGGTGATCGACCCCTTCATGGAGGCGAATCCCGACATCACGGTGGAGTTCTACGGGATGGCCAACT
>JAJUFW010000473.1 GCA_029263555.1 Alphaproteobacteria bacterium | reverse complement strand
CGAACAGAAACGGCAGCTCGCGCAGGCGCTGGAAGGTGAAGAAATCGTCTATGGTCGCGAGCGGGAGATCGGCCGCGTCGACGAAATCGGCGTCGCCCAGGGCCCGCTCCAGATAGGCTTCGATCCTGTCCGGCGTGACGGCGACCCGCCGGCTGAACGCAGTCTTCGCGGCCTGGTAGGCGTCGAGCGCGGGGTCGCGTTCGACGGTGCGGACGCCCTGGCGCCCGATCCCGGTTCGCGCCCGGCGTTCGGCATAGAAGCTGCCGGGTCCGATCGGGGGATCGAAGACGACGAGGTCGGGGGGAATCTCCACCGCATCCTCCGGCGCGAGCGATGTCGCCGCCAGCGCCCTCAGGGCCTCGGCCACACGGTCGATTCGGTTGTCGTTGACCCGGTCCATGTAGCGAACCGTGTTCGCGATCCGGCGC
The DNA here is from genome assembly GCA_029263555.1 of Alphaproteobacteria bacterium. GTDB lineage: Bacteria > Pseudomonadota > Alphaproteobacteria > DSM-16000 > Inquilinaceae > JAJUFW01. The sequence continues at coordinate 2,553 of JAJUFW010000473.1, read as the reverse complement.
TCGATCCGGCCGTTCGTCTCCTCGATGACCTCTAGCTGCCGGTCGACCGATTCGAAGACCTTGATGACGGCGTCCAGCTCCCGGGTCACGACCTCGAAGGCCTCCTCGGATGTCGCGGCGCGCCCCTCCCGGACATAGGAGTCGGCCAGAGCCGCCATAACGGGCGCGTTCTCCAGGATCTCCCAGGCCTGCCGGATGATCTGGTTGCGGAATCGGAACGGGTTGTTCTTGGTGTGGAGCGTCTTGAAGTCCTGGATCAGATGCTTCTCCACGAACTCCTCGAAGAAGGAGCGGAACAGGTCGCGGAGCGAATCCTGGCTGACGATCTGTTCCTCGACCTTCCGCATCGCGGCGGCGACGGTGCGCAGGTGCTGCATGAAATCCCGCGCGAAACGGGCGGCGTTCCGCACTGCCTCCGACCGCTCGCGCGGGTTGGCAAGCGCGCTTTCCAGCGATCCCAGGACCTGGAGGACGGCGCCGCCGTAGGACCGGCTGTCCCCACCGGCGATCCGGGCCAGTTCCTGGAGCAGCAGTCGGGCATCGGGGTCGAAGTCGACCAGGCGGACATACCGGTCCTTGTGCTCGATCAGCCAGCCGGTCTGGAGGAGGTAGCGGTAGACGGAATGTCGGCGCGAATCCTGCCCGCGGCCGTCCGGCTCGTCGGCGGCGACGTCGTCCCCCGCGACGATTTCGCCGACCTGCTCGTAGCTCTCGATGAAGTCGCCGATATCGGCGATCACGTCGTTCCGGCGCGGTGTCTCCCCGAGTACGCCGAAGGTCTTCTCGTACAGGTGAAGCAGGAGCGCCGCGTGGAAGGCCCGGTTCGGCGACGCAAGCGGTCGGAAAAGGTCATCCGGCAGGTGGTTGAAAAGCGGCATCGTCCTGACGCATGGGTGAAGGGACTGGCGGGCGGGACTATACCGGATCGCCGTCTCACTCAAGCCCGGGCGTGTTGAGCGGCCGCTGTGGTTCGTGGCGGGTGTCGCGATTTCCGGCGTCCCGGCGTAGGATGGCGCGGCGCGAATGAACGAGGATGTTGCCCGTGGTCGCTGACCTTCAGACTGTTGCCGGCTCCCGATTGAACCCGCTGCTGTCGGGCGTTGCGGCACCTCCGATCGCGGAGGCACAGGGCTGGGTGAGGGGGCGCACTTTCCCCCTCGACAAGCCGCTGATCGATCTCGCCCAGGCCGTTCCCGGCTATCCGCCGCCGGACGCGCTGGTAGAGCATCTGGCCCGCCGCCTGGCCGATCCGGCGGTCCATCGCTATACGGACATTCTCGGCCACACGCGGCTGCGGGAGGCGCTGGCCGCCCATATGAGCGCGGCCTATGCGGGTACGATCGGTGCCGACCAGGTCGCGATCACGGCCGGCTGCAACCAGGCATTCTGCCTTGCGATCATGGCTCTGGCGCAGGCGGGGGACGAGGTCATCCTGCCGCTTCCCTACTACTTCAACCATCGGATGTGGCTTGATGCGCTGGGGGTCGCCGCCGTTCCGTTGACCTTCCGGCCCGAATCAGGCGGCGTCCCGGACCTGGACGAGGCGGCTTCCCGGATCACCGGCCGTACCCGGACGATCGTCCTCGTCACGCCGAACAATCCGACGGGCGCGATCTATCCGCCGGAGGCGATCGAGGGGTTCTATCGCCTAGCGCAGCGGCACGGCATCGCGCTGATCCTTGACGAGACGTACAAGGATTTCCGGCCGGGCGACGAGCCCGCCCATCAACTCTTCCAGGATCCGGACTGGCCGGAGACCCTGATCCAGCTCTACAGCTTCTCGAAGGTCTTCTGCCTGACCGGCTACCGCGTCGGGTCACTGATCGCCGGGCGACGGGTGATGGAGAGCGTCGAGAAGGCGATGGATTGTATCGCCATCTGCGCCCCGGCCATCGGTCAGGAAGCCGCGCTGTTCGGGCTGTCGGAGCTGGACGACTGGCGTCGCGGCAACACGGCCCTGATGGGAGAGCGCGTTCAGGCGTTCCGGACAGGGTTCGAGAGGGTGGAAGGCTTCCGGCTGATCAGCCTTGGCGCCTATTTCGCCTATGTGCAGCATCCGTTTCCGGATCGGACTGCCGCTGCGGTCGCCCGCGACCTGGCCGAGCAGCACAATCTCCTGACCCTGCCCGGATCGATGTTCGGGGAAGGACAGGAGCGGTTCCTCCGGCTTGCCTTCGCGAACGTGCCGGCGGGGACCGTGCCGGCCATCGTGGAACGTCTGTCAACCGCCGCCGGGACGGGAGGGCGGAAGACCTGATGCCGGCCCGCACCTTGCAGACGACGGGGGCCGGACGATGATCGGGCTTCGCCATCGGCGGTCCGGCAGCGCGGTTGCCGAAAATTGGGGCAAATCATACCAGGGAGAGGTCATATCATGAGCAGGGAGATCTACCGCTATTCGTCGAGCCGCCGGAGGCTCCTGAAGGCGACCGCCGCCACTTCGGCCCTGGCCGCGGTCGGCTTCCCGGCGCCTGCCATCCTCGCGCAGCAGCGGAGCCTGAAGGTCGGCACCTATGGCGGCTATTTCACCGACAGCTTCCTCGAGCACATCTT
>JAJUFW010000539.1 GCA_029263555.1 Alphaproteobacteria bacterium | reverse complement strand
GCGGTCGTCCCGCGGACGGACATCCAGGTGGACACCGGGGACGGCAACCGGCTCGGCCTTCTGCGCGAAGGCGTCAGCCTGGGCGAGGTGGTGGCCGGCCTGAACGCGCTCGGCGTCGGCCCGCGGGATCTCATTTCGATCCTCCAAGCGATTAAGGCGGCCGGTGCACTGCAGGCGGAGATCGAGGTCATCTGATGACGGACAGCGGATACTTCCATCCCCTGATCGTCGCCCAGCAGGCCGGGCAGGCGCATCCTTCGCGCCCGGTCGCGGTCCGCGACCGCGAGCTGGCGCAGGCCCGCGAAGCCGCGCAGGAATTCGAGGCGGTCTTCCTGTCGCAGATGCTCGAGCACATGTTCGCCGGCGTCTCGACCGACGGTCCCTTCGGCGGCGGACAGGCCGAGTCCACCTATCGCTCTCTCATGCTCACCGAATACGGACGCGTGATCGCGCGGGCCGGCGGCGTCGGGATCGCCGATCAGGTGATGGCCGAAATCCTGAAGCTCCAGGAGATCCACTGATGAACGATCTGGAAGCGCGCCTGCGCGAACTGACCCTGACGATCGGGCACCTGGTGCATGTGCTGACCGAGGAGACGCAGATGCTGCGGGACTCTCCAGGTCGGGATATTTCCGACCTGCAGCGGCGAAAGCTGCCGCTGGTCGACGCCTATGAGCGCCTGGCCGCCGGCGTGAAGGCCGAGGCGGAAGCCCTTTCGGAGCTGGACCCCGAACTGCGGGACGAGTTCCGGGCCGCGATCGAACAGCTTAAGGACGCCATGGAGGAGAACGAGACCGCCCTGCGAGCGGCCACCAAGGCGAATGACCGGCTGATGAACGCCGTCATCGGCGCCATTCAGGAATATCAGCTTCAGGGTTCCGGCTACGGCAGCCTGGGCGGGATGCCGACGCGGTCGAAGGCGGCCCCGGTTTCCGTCCGGATCAACGAGCGGCTCTGAGCAAGGCGAAAGACGAGATCAAGTAGATGTCACTCTCCCTCACGCTCTCCAACGCGCTCAGCGGCCTTCAGGTCACGTCCAACAACATCGCCAACGTGAATACCGCGGGGTATTCGCGGAAGGTGGTCAACACCTCGCCCCGGGTCCTGGGCAGCCAGGGCGCCGGCGTCGAGATTTCGGCGATCACCCGGGCGGTGAACCAGTTCCTGCAGCGCGACGTCCGGACCGAAGCCGGCATTCTGGGCCAGCGCCAGGTGCGGTCCGAATACCTCACCCGGATGCAGGAGATGTTCGGATCGGTGGGCGACAACACGTCCATCACCGCCACGATCGACGCGTTCTCCGAAGCGCTGGAAACGCTGGCGAACGATCCCGAAAGCGCGGCCGCACGCCTCGGAGCCGTCAACGGCGCCACCTCCACGGCGCGGTCGCTCAACGACCTTTCGCGACAGATCCAGAGCCTCAGGGACCAGGCCGACCGGGAGATCGCGACGGCGGTCGAGGAGATCAACCATCAGCTCAAGGTCATCGCCGACCTGAACGAGAAGATCACCGGCCATCGCGCCACCGGGCTGAACACCGGGGAGCTCGAGGACCAACGCGACGCGGCGCTGGACAAGATCTCGAAATACATGTCGATCCAGTATTTCGAGCGCTCCAACGGCGCCATGGTCGTGATGACGGCGCAGGGCCAGACGCTGGTCGAGTCCCAGGCGGCGGAGCTGGGCTATTCGGCGTCGGGCGCGATGTCCGCCGACCGGCGGTACCTGCCTCCCGGACACCCGGATTATCCGGGCACGATCGGCGGCATCATCCTGAATCCGGGCGGCGCTTCCGATCCGAAGACGATCGCCTCCCGCGACATCACCTACTCCCTCGGCGCGGGCTCGCTCAGCGCTCTCGTCGAGATGCGCGACACGACGCTCTCCGACCTCAACGCGCAGTTCGACGAACTGGCCGCAAGGCTGCGGGACGAGCTCAACGCCGTTCATAACCAGGGCATCGGATATCCGGGCTCGGACATCCTGAACGGCACCGCCGAGATGCCGCTGGGCGGCGCGACCGCCATCAACGGCACCGGCATCGTCCGCGTCGGCGTGCTGGACGCGGACGGCAACCTTCAGGCCTGGACCGACATCGACCTCTCGCTCATGGCAACCGTCGACGACGTGGTCAACGCGATCAACGGCGTTGCCGGCCTTTCGGCCTCGGTCGATGCCTCCGGACGGCTGTCGATCGCCACCACGGCCCCGGGCACCACCGTCGCCGTGGCGGAGGACGAGACCAGCCCCACCAGCATCCCGATCGGCGGGACGAGCCGCGGGTTCTCCCATTTCTTCGGCCTCAACGACCTGTTCACGACGGGGCTGCAGTATTCGAGCTACTCCAGCGGCACCGTCAGCACGTCGACCCGCGTCACCACTGGCGGCACCCTCAGCTTCCAGACGAAGGCGGGCACCTTCTCCGTCAACTACACGAGCGGGCAGAGCCTGGACCAGGTCGCCCGGGCTATCAACGACAGCCTGTCCGGTCAGGGCATCCGAGCCGAGGTCCAGCAGGTCTCCGGCGGTGTCCGGCTGGTGATCCGCAACCAGACCGACGAGGATTTCGTCCTGACAGACGGCGGCGATCTGCTGGCGAAGCTGAACGTG
>JAJUFW010000195.1 GCA_029263555.1 Alphaproteobacteria bacterium | reverse complement strand
GCGACGACGATGTTCAGCGTCTCGTCATAGGTGATCTGGTCGGCATTGAGGACCGCCGGCTCGTCGGTCTGCTCCTGGGCGTGCGCCGTAAGGGCGATACAGCAAGCGGCGACGGTGAAGTAGAGTTTCGAGGAATGCCGCGCCATGCCTTGAGCTTGCCGATCCGGTTGCCTGCGGGAAGAATCGCGAAGCAACCTTTTCCGAAGCTACAGGCCAAGTCAACCGCACTGACCGGCCTATGGAGGTCGCACGGGAGGGGGATGTTGCGGGCGCGGCATTCTGTGGGAATGCCGGTCGGGGGCCGATTCGTCGCCTTACCCGGAACGGACCGTCCCAATTCCGGTCGGTCCCTAGGGCGCGTCGGGCCGTGCCGCCCACCGGAAAGGGGCGCGAACGCCCCTTGCGTGTCGTTCCATTTCAGGAAGGCCGCGGGGTCGGTCGCCCCGCGGGAACGGTCCGTCAGTCGCTGACGGCGGCGCGCCTCGGGGGCTTGGGAACCGGACGCAAGAGGAAGGCGGGAACGTGGTCGCCCAGCCCGACCACGACCTCGTCGCGATCCTCGTCGCGGTCACGCTCGCGACGCCGGCGCTCAGGCTTGGGGGCGGCCTCGCGGGCCGGGTCCTCTGCGGCGCTCCGCTCCGCCGGACGCTGCCGGCTCTCACGCGGCTCCTTCTCGGCGCCGCTTCGACGTTCACGCCGGTTGCGGGACGGCCGCTCGCCCTCTTCGGGCGCGGCGTTCAGGTCGACCGCCAGATCCGGGAGTTCCAGGATCGGGAGGTCGCGCTTGATGAGGCGCAGGATGGCGTCGAGAAACTTCTTCTCGTCGCGCGTCACAAGCGTGAAGGCGCGGCCCGATCGGCCGGCTCGGCCCGTGCGGCCGATGCGGTGCACGTAGTCTTCGGCGTGGATGGGCACGTCGAAATTGAAGACGTGGCTGAGATCGGAGATATCGATCCCGCGTGCGGCGACGTCGCTGCAGACTAGGATCTGCACCTCGCCGGCCTTGAACTTCTCCAGCGTCTCCGTTCGGGCGGACTGCACCATGTCGCCGTGAAGCTGGCCGGCGTTGAAGCCATGCTTCTGAAGCGACCGGCACACGATGCTGACGTCGCGCTTGCGGTTGCAGAAGACGAGCGCGTTGCGGATCTGCTCCTGGCGGAGAAGCCGGCGCAGCGCCTCGCGCTTGTCCTCGCGGTCGACCGGGACGATGTGCTGTTCGACCTTCTCCGCGGTGGAAGAGGCCGGGGCGACCGCCACCTGCTTCGGGTTGGACAGGAAGGCGTCCGCCAAGCGGCGGATCTCCGGCGGCATGGTCGCCGAGAAGAACAGTGTCTGGCGAAGCGGGGGAAGAAGACCGACGATGCGCTCGATATCGGGAATGAACCCCATGTCCAGCATGCGGTCCGCTTCGTCGATGACCAGGATCCGCACATCGGCCAGAAGGACCTTGCCCCGCTCGAACAGGTCGAGCATGCGTCCCGGCGTCGCGATCAGGACGTCGACGCCGCGGTCTAGCTTGCGGATCTGCTCGTCGAAGCTTTCGCCGCCGATCAGCAGCGCGTAGTTGAGCTTCTCATACTTGCCGTAGAGCTCGAAGTTCTCGGCCACCTGGGCCGCGAGTTCGCGCGTCGGCTCGAGGATCAGAGACCGCGGCATCCGCGCACGCGCCCGGCCATTGGCCAGGATCTCGATCATCGGAAGGGTGAAACTGGCCGTCTTGCCGGTGCCTGTCTGGGCAATGCCCAGCACATCACGTCCCTGCAATACGTAGGGGATGGCCTGCTCTTGAATCGGGGTCGGGCTGGTATAGCCGACGTCCTCGACCGCGCGCAGGATTTCGGGCTTGAGCCCTAGATCCGCAAAATGCATGTCGGTGGGGTTTCTTAACACCAATCAATGGGGGACTTCGATGTCACCCCTTAAGTGGGGCTGGAGTCTAAGATTTAAAGCCTGCTTGTCAATTGCCGGTTGAGTGTTCGGGCGCAGGGCAGAGATGCGATCCCAAGGGGTATCCCTCGGCCCGCCCGCTTGCCGGATGCGGGCGGCCGGGAAAGTGGCAGAACGGCTTGACCCGGCTCACCGCCAGGACATATCTGACCCCGGAATCCATCCGGTTGCGCGGCGGAGCCGGCCATGGTCCCCTAGCGGCCCCATTGCCGGATTTCCACCCGGCCGGCCCGATAACCCTGCTGGCGCGAATCAAGTGATATCCCGCAAACCTTTGGTGCTGCTGCCCGGTCTGCTCTGCGACTCTGCGCTTTGGGAGCCGCAGCGTACCGGCCTTGCCGACATCGCCGACGTGACCGTCGCGGACCTGACCCGCCACGACAGCATCAAGGCGATGGCCGGGTCCGTTTTGGAGACGGCGCCGCCGCGCTTCTGCCTCGCCGGGCTGTCGATGGGCGGATACGTGGCCCTGGAGATCATGCGGCAGGCACCCGACCGGGTCGAACGCTTGGCGCTTCTCGACACCTCTGCAAGGGTGGATACGGCGGAAAACTTCCGGCGGCGCCGGGGGCTGATTTCGCTTGCGCGGATGGGCCGGTTCAAGGGCGTGACGCCCAGGCTTCTGCCGATGCTGCTTCACCCCGACCGGCTATCGGACGAGGGGCTGACGCAGCTCGTCATGGACATGGCGGAGCGGGTGGGGCAGGAGGCGTTCATTCGGCAGCAGACGGCGATTCTGGGGCGCGAGGACAGCCGTCCCGGTCTCTCCTCCATCGACTGTCCAACGCTCGTCATATGCGGCCGACAGGACCAGATCACGCCGCCGGAGCTGTCCGAGGAGCTCGCCGCCGGGATCCCGCAGGCCGAACTCTTCATCCTCGAGAATTGCGGCCATCTCTCGTCGATCGAGCGCCCGGACGAGGTGAACGCCCACTTCCGGCGTTGGCTGCAAGACTGAGAAAAGCGATCAGCAGGCCGCCACGAAGCGGCAGAAACCGCCGTCGCGGGGATCGTCCGGATTCTCGCGGGGCATGAGTTGCCTTGCGACGGCGGCCATCAGGCTCTGGAATTCGGGGCTGTCGGGCGTCGTCCCGGCCGGCATCTCGCCGCGCACCGAAGTGAGGGCGCCACCGCCTTGGCACAGCGAAGCCCGGATCTGGGTCTTCCCGGTCGTCTGGGCGGTCTCGACCGGTCCCTGGCAAAGGTCGCTCACATTGACCGGCCTTGCGGGATCGAAGGCGATGACGACACGGTAGAGAGGCCGCGCCGACGGCCCCGGGAAAAGGGTGAGGTGGGTCGGTTGGCCGGGATTGTGTCCCTGCATGGCGTCGACTACGGCCTGGGCGAAGGATTGCTGGTCCAGGTTGCTCGGATTGCCGTAGACCTCGACCTTGAGGTCGCGTCCACCCGCCGCATAGTTGAACGTTGAACCCGTATAGACCGGCGAAATGTAGTTGCGGTACGAGCTGGTGCCGCAGGCGGCCAGCATCAGCACCGCAAGGGTAACGAGCAGGGGCCTCGGCCGGCTCATAGAGGTGCCTTTCGGTCATGGGACCAGGCGATAGATATGGCCCGCCGGTCCCGGTGCCGGCAAGATCCCCCGCGAGCGCCGACGGCTCTGCGGCCAGTCAGACGTCCAGGTCGCGTGCCTTGGGGGCGTTCTGCTGGATGAACTGCAGCCGCAGCTCCGGCTTGCGACCCATCAGCCGCTCGACCAGCTTGGCGGTTTCGGCGGCGTCGTCCTCATCATGGGAATCCGGGATCTCGACCCGCCACAGGTTGCGCCGCGCGGGATCCATCGTGGTTTCCTTGAGCTGCGCCGGCGGCATCTCGCCCAGGCCCTTGAAGCGGCTGATCTCCACCTTGGACTTCCCGGCGAAGACGGTGCGCATGAGCTCGTCCTTGTGTGCGTCGTCACGGGCATAGATCGTGGTGCCGCCGTGCTGAAGCCGGTAGAGGGGCGGCTGCGCCAGATAGAGATGGCCGCCCTGGATCAGGCCGCGCATCTCCCGATAGAAGAAGGTCATCAGAAGCGACGCGATATGGGCGCCGTCGACATCGGCGTCGGTCATGATGATGACCCGCTCGTAGCGCAGCTTGCTTTCGTCGTACTGGCCGCGCGTCCCGCATCCCAGCGCCTGGATCAGGTCGGCGATCTCCTGATTGCCGGCCAGCTTGTCCGCCGAGGCGTTGGCCACGTTCAGGATCTTGCCGCGAAGCGGCAGCACCGCCTGGGTTTCTCGGTTACGGGCCGACTTCGCCGATCCGCCGGCGGAATCGCCCTCGACCAGGAAGATCTCAGTATCCGCGGCCGCGGTACGGGCGCAGTCCGCCAGCTTGCCCGGAAGGCGCAACCGGCGCGTCGGCGTCTTGCGCGCCTGGTCCTTGGCAAGGCGCTTGCGGGCCCGGTCCTCGGCCCGTTCGACGACGCGGTCCAGAAGGGCGTTGGCTGCAGCGACATCCGCCGCAAGCCAGTGGTCGAAATGATCCTTGACCGCCGCCTCGACCAGCTTCGCTGCCTCGGCCGTGGCCAGCTTCTCTTTCGTCTGTCCCTGGAACTGCGGATTGCGGATGAAGACCGAAAGCAGCATCGCCGCGCCGCCGGTCAGGTCCTCGGCCGTGATCGATGCCGCGCGCTTGTTGCCGGTCATGTCGGCATAGGCTTTCAGGCTGCGCAACAGGCCGGAGCGCAGGCCCGACTCGTGGGTGCCGCCCTGCGGCGTCGGGACGGTGTTGCAGTAGGAGGTGGAGAAGCCTTCCTCGTCCTCGGGCCAGGCGATGGCCCACTCGACCGAGCCGGCGTCGTCCGGGAAGGAGGCCGTACCGGCAAAGGGCTGCGGCGTGAGCGTCGGCCGTTCGGCCAGCGTCGTGACCAGATAATCGAGAAGCCCGCCCGGGAAATGAAGGACCGCTTCGGCCGGAACCGGGGAGTCGGCGCGGAGAAGGGCGGGATCGCAGCTCCACCGGATCTCGACGCCTCGGAAGAGATAGGCCTTGGACCGCGCCATGCGGTACAGCCGCTCCGGCTTGAGGGCCGCGTCGGCGCCGAAGATCTCCGGATCGGGATGGAAGGTGATGGTCGTGCCGCGACGGTTCTGGATCGTGCCTTCGTCGGTCAGCGGGGTTTGCGGCACGCCGCGCCTGTAGCGCTGCCGCCAGAGCCGCCGGTCCCGCGCCACTTCGATCCGGAGGTCGTCCGAAAGGGCGTTCACGACCGAAAGCCCGACGCCATGCAGGCCGCCGGACGTGGCATAGACCTTGTTGGAGAATTTGCCGCCGGAGTGAAGGGTCGTCAGGATGACCTCGAGCGCCGACTTGCCGGGAAACTTCGGATGCTCCTCCACCGGAATGCCGCGGCCATTGTCGCGAACCGTCACCGATCCGTCGGCCGCCAGCGAAAGCTCGATCCAGCTGGCATGGCCGGCGACGGCCTCGTCCATGGAGTTGTCCAGGATTTCCGCGACCAAATGATGGAGCGCACGCTCGTCCGTGCCGCCGATATACATGCCGGGCCGCCGCCGCACCGGCTCCAGACCTTCGAGGACCTCGATGTCGTGCGCGGTGTAGCGCTCCGCCTTCTGGCTGCCGTTCTCGAACAGATCGTGCATGGTGACCCGAGTATATAGCGCGTTCCGCGCCCTGAAGATATGCTGTGGCGTGCCGTGCGTGCGCCGCTACATGTGGTAGCTCACATACGGCTGCAGACAGGAGGATCTTGTTTATGAGCGAACTGCCCCCGGGTCAACCGGCGCTGCGGACGGTCGCCATGCCGGCCGATGCGAATCCGAACGGCGACATCTTCGGCGGCTGGCTCCTGTCTCAGATGGATCTGGCCGGAAGCGTCGTCGCATACGAACGCGCCGGCGGACGTATTGCCACGATCGCGATCGACGCCATGACATTCCTCAAGCCGGTCTATGTCGGCGATCTGGTGAGCTGTTACGCCGAGATCATCCGCGTCGGCACCACCTCGATCCGCGTGAAGGTCGAAACCTTTGCCCGGCGGCGGGAGGGCGGCACCGTGATCAAGGTCACCGAAGGCATCGTGACCTATGTGGCGATCGATGAGAAGGGGCAGAAGAGACCGGTTCCTCCCGCCATCGTCGAGCCGCGCTGAGCCGCCCGGCGCCGCCCTGTCAGAGCCCGTAGCCGTGGCCGAGCAGGGCGGCCGTGTACACGGTTCCGAAGAACAGGACAAGAGTCACGAACTCGCGCACGAAATGCCAGCGGGTCATGGATGTTC
>JAJUFW010000363.1 GCA_029263555.1 Alphaproteobacteria bacterium | reverse complement strand
GTTCCCACTTCTCGAAGATCGCCCGCGCCTCGTCCTCGCAGCCGGGCTTCAGCACCATAAGCATGCGCTCCTGGCTTTCGGAGAGCATGATCTCGTAGGGCGTCATGCCGGTCTCGCGCTGCGGTACCAGGTCGAGATTGAGCTCGACGCCGCAGCCGCCCTTGTCGGACATCTCGACCGATGAGGAGGTGAGGCCGGCGGCCCCCATGTCCTGGATGGCGATGATCGCATCCGTCGCCATCAGCTCGAGGCAGGCCTCGATCAGCAGCTTCTCGGTGAACGGGTCGCCGACCTGGACGGTCGGCCGCTTCTCTTCGCTGTCCTCCGAGAATTCGGCCGAGGCCATGGTCGCCCCGTGAATACCGTCGCGGCCGGTCTTGGATCCGACATAGACGATCGGGTTACCGATGCCGGCTGCGGCCGAATAGAAGATCCGGTCGGCCGGCGCGATCCCGACGGTCATGGCGTTGACCAGGATGTTGCCGTTATAGGCCGGGTGGAAATTGGTCTCCCCGCCGACCGTCGGCACGCCCACGCAGTTGCCGTACCCGCCGATGCCGGCGACCACCCCGGCCAGCAGATGGCGCGTCTTCGGATGATCGGGGCTGCCGAACCTGAGCGCGTTCATGTTGGCGACCGGCCGGGCGCCCATGGTGAAGACGTCACGCAGAATGCCGCCCACGCCCGTCGCTGCGCCCTGATAAGGTTCGATGAACGACGGATGGTTGTGGCTCTCCATCTTGAAGATGGCCGCCTGGCCGTCGCCGATGTCGATCACGCCGGCGTTCTCGCCCGGTCCGCAGATCACCCAGGGCGCCTTCGTCGGAAGCGTCTTCAGCCACTTCTTGGAGGACTTGTACGAGCAGTGCTCCGACCACATGACCGAAAAGATGCCGAACTCGGTCAGGGTCGGCTGGCGCCCCATGATCTTGAGCATGAGCGCGTATTCATCCGCGCTCATCCCGTGCTGGGCAGCGAACTCGGGGGTGACGGCGGTTTCCTGGGTCATCGTTTCCACGCTTACGACAAGGCTTCGACAAGGCTATCGAACATGCGCTTGCCGTCGGCAGGGCCCAGCGCCGGGTCGGACGCGCGCTCGGGGTGGGGCATCATCCCCAGCACGTTGCGCCGCTCATTGTAGATTCCCGCGATATCGTTCACGGAGCCGTTCGGATTATCGACATAGCGGAAGGCGATCTGCCCGTTGTCCTCCAGCCGCTTCAGCGTGTCGGGGTCGGCGAAGTAGTTGCCGTCGTGATGGGCGATGGGGAACCGCACCACCTCGCCCGCCCGGTAGCGGGAGGTGAAAATGCTGTTCGTGGCCTCGATCCGCAGCGCCTGCTGCCGGTGGATGAACTTCAGGCTGGCATTGCGCATCAGCGCGCCGGGCAGAAGGCCCGATTCGGTGAGGATCTGGAAGCCGTTGCAGATGCCCAGAACGGCGACGCCCCGTTCGGCCTGGGCCTTCACCGCCTGCATGACCGGCGAGGTGGCGGCCATGGCGCCGGCCCGCAGATAGTCGCCGTAGGAGAAGCCGCCGGGAACCACGATCAGATCCAGATCCGGAAGCTCCGTTTCGCGATGCCAGATCATGGCCGGCTTGCGGCCCGTCGCCCGCTCCAGGGCGTCGGCGGCGTCGCGGTCGCAGTTGGAGGCGGGAAAGACGATGACTGCGGCCTTCATGGGCGAGGGTCCTGGAAAGGCTGGAATGACGGGCGCGGTCCCGGGACGTGGCGCCCGCGCGCCGGAAGCCGCCGGAGAGCCGACGTATCAGCGGATCTCGATGGCGTAGGACTCGATGACCGGGTTGGCGAGCAGCGCCTTGCACATCTGCTCGACATGGGCACGGGCCTTTTCGGGGTCGCTTTCGTCCAGGTCCAGCTCTATCAGCTTGCCCTGCCGGACTTCACCGACCCCTTCGAAGCCCAGGCCGCGCAGGGCAGTGCCGATCGCGCGGCCCTGGGGATCCAGGACACCGTTCTTGAGGGTGATCTCGACGCGAGCCTTCACGATGCTGCCTGACCTTCCTTGCCGTCCTGTCTGATTTCCGTCACCTCGCCCTCAGGCAGGATGCCAAGGCGTCGGGCAACTTCGCGATATGCATCCTCGACCCGGCCCAGATCGTGACGGAACCGGTCCTTGTCCATCTTCTCGTTGGTGGTGACGTCCCACAGCCGGCAGTTGTCCGGGCTGATTTCGTCGGCGAGGACAATGCGCATGTCGCCATGCTCGTTGTAGAGACGCCCGAACTCGAGCTTGAAGTCGACAAGCTTCAGGCCGATGCCGAGGAACAGCCCCGAGAGATAGTCATTGACCCGGAGCGAGAGGGACATGATGTCGTCCAGGTCCTGCGGGGTCGCCCAGCCGAAGGCGGTGATGTGCTCTTCCGAGATCATCGGGTCGCCCAACTCGTCGGACTTGTAATAGTACTCGACGATCGACCGCGGCAGCGCCGTGCCCTCGGCCACGCCGAAGCGCTTGGAGAAGCTGCCCGCGGCGATGTTCCGGACCACGACCTCGATCGGGATGATCTCGACCTCGTAGACCAGCTGTTCCCGCATGTTGAGGCGCCGCATGAAATGCGTCGGGACGCCGATCTCGTTGAGGCGGGTCATCAGGTACTCGGAGATGCGGTTGTTCAGCACCCCCTTCCCCGAGATGGTCCCCCGCTTCTGATTGTTGAAGGCCGTGGCGTCGTCCTTGAAGTACTGAACCAGGGTTCCGGGCTCAGGGCCTTCGAACAAGACCTTGGCCTTGCCCTCGTAAATCCGCCTGCGACGGCTCATCTTACTTTGCCTTCCGAACAAGAGGGGCCCGCCAGACCCGTGGCACCCATTCCGGGTTCATATAGCAATTCCGGATCGTCATCTCAATCAAGCCGGCGTCGGGCCTGATCTGCCTCTAGGACAGGGCGACTTCACGCCATTCGGGCTCCTCGTGACGGCGCATCTCCGTGAAGCGCCACACCGGTCGCCGGCCGATCTGCTCGGGGCCCGGCAGGGCGATCAGGCTGGACGAGGTGGTGGCGAAGCCGCTTCCGGTCTCGATGCGCATGGCGCCCGCAGGGCCGTCTTCTGACGAATGCTCGCGCGAATTCAGAAGATCCTCCCATGCGCGCCAGTCCCCGGCTTCGGGGTCCGGCGCCGGCGCCGCTTCGAATCTCGGCAGATACCACCGGATCCGCGGATTGCCCGGGTCGTTGCGATCGTCGGCGCAGATCATGGAGAATCCGTCCGGCAGCGGCATGACTTCCACGAAGCCTCGGCCGGTGCCGCGGTTCACGATCCAGTAGGCGTCCCGATTGTCGGCCACCACCATGTTGAACGGGCGATAGGCGAGGGCATTGAGCTCCGCCAGCGCCATCGCCGCATCGCTCGCGTCGGCATGGTCCAGGGCCTCCAGCACGAGTTCGCCCCTGGACCGCTTGCCCTCCATGGGGCCCAGGGTGCCGCGCCGGTTCATGATGGCGGCGACGACACCCTCGTCGTTGAGGGCGAGCCAGGACCCGCCCGCCAACTCGTCAAACCCGCCGACGACTTCGTGCCGGTCCGGCCAATGGCGTGCCGGCGGCAGCCAGGACCGGTCACGCATCTCGTCCCGGTTCGCGGCGATGATGACCGGCCATGGATGAATGGGGCGGCGAAGGATCACGAAACTGCACATGCGTGAATATCCGGATGGTTTCGGCCGGGCGGACTCCTGGATGACCTGACACCGGCCCCGATATATAAGGGATCTGATCGGCCCGTGCGCCATTCTGGCGTCGGCGGGTGTGGACAGGAAGGATGGAAAGCAGACCGCATGAGCACCTTCGACGATCGTGAGAAAAGCTTCGAAGCTCAGTACAAGCATGATCAGGAGCTTCTTTTCCGCATCCAGAACCGACGGAACCGGCTGCTCGGCCTGTGGGCAGCAGAGTTGATGGGCATGAAGGGCGAGG
>JAJUFW010000538.1 GCA_029263555.1 Alphaproteobacteria bacterium | reverse complement strand
CTGTTCGGAGTACCGCCGGGTCTGGGCCATTTCCCCGATCATGCCGCGACCTCCCCCGTCTTCGGCGACCACATGGCGGCTTCCAGAATCCGTTCGCCGTTGAAGGAGGCCCGGGCGAACTCCTGCCGGATCTCGCCATGGGCCATGACCAGGATCCGGTCGCACATGCCCATCAGCTCCTCCAGTTCGGAGGAGATCATGAGCACGCCCGCCCCGCTCGCCGCGGCCTGGTCGATGATCTTGTAGACCTCGAACTTGGCGCCGACATCGATGCCCCGCGTGGGCTCGTCCAGGACCAGGAGCTTTGGCCTGCGCAAAAGCCACTTCGCCAGCACGACCTTCTGCTGGTTGCCCCCGGACAGGGTCTGGGCGGGCGTCTCGCCGACATCCTTGGTCCGGCTGATCCGGACCTCGTCGCCGATCTGCCGGACGGCCCGCCTGAGCCGTGCCCGGTCGACCCGTCCGAACGGCGCCGAGGCGAAGTCGTCGACCGACGGGAGGGCTATGTTCTCCTCGATCGTGGCCTCCATCATCAGGCCTTCTCCCCGCCGGTCCTCGGTCAGGAAGGCCATGCCCCGGCGGATCATGTCCCGCGGCTCGGGCGCGGGGATCGTCTCGCCGGCGAAGCGGATCGTGCCGGAGGCAAAGGGATCTAGCCCGAACAGGATGCGCGCCAGCTCCGACCGCCCCGCGCCCATCAGCCCGGAGATGCCGACCACCTCGCCTGCGCGGACCTGGAAGGTGATGTCGCGGACGATGCCGGGCTGGGACAGCCGCTCGACATCCAGGATCGCCGGCCCCGGCTCGACCGGTGTCCGGTCCGGGAAGATCTGGGAGAGGCTTCGGCCGACCATCAGGCGGATCAGGTCCTCGGCGGTCAGTTCCGACGCCGGACCGCCGCCCACCACATGGCCGTCGCGCAGCACCGTGATCGTGTCGCACAGCCTGAAGATGTCGGCGAGCACGTGGCTTATGTAGATGATGGCGATGCCGGAGGCCTTGAGCTCGCCGATGAGCTCGAACAGGCGCGAGGTCTCGCGATGGGTCAGCGAGGTCGTCGGCTCGTCGAAGATGATGATCCGGGCGTCCTGCAGCAGCGCCCGCGCGATCTCGACGAGCTGGCGTTCGCCCTGGCTCAGCCGGGCAAGCGGCGTCGCCGGGTCGTGCCCGATCCGGACGCGAGCGAGCGCGGCGGCGGCCCGCCGGCGCATGCCGGCGCGGGCGATGAAGGGCAGCCCGGTCAGCCGCGGGAAGCCGCCGATGAACATGTTCTCCTCGATCGACAGGTTCTCGAAGAGATTGAGTTCCTGATGGATGAAGGCGATGCCGGCCTCCTGGGCATCGCGGGGGCTGCGCGGATTGTAGGGGACGCCGTCGATCAGGATCTCGCCGGTTTCCAGGCGCAGGACGCCGCCGAGCAGGTTCATGGTCGTGGACTTGCCGGAGCCGTTCTCGCCGACGAGCCCCATCACCTCGCCCCGGTCGAGCGTCAGGCTGACGCCGTGAAGCACCTTGACGCCGAAGAAGCTCTTCTGAAGGTCGGTGATCCGGAGAAGCGGTTCGGTCATCGGGCGGTCAACTCCTCGTCCCTGTCAGGCGCACCCGGAGGGTGTCGACGATCGCGGCGAGAAGGATCACCGTGCCCTTAATCGCCAGGACCGAGAAAAGCGAGAGCCCCAGCATCTTCAGGCTGGTGTCCAGAAGCACCAGGAACAGGACGCCGAACACCGTCCAGACGACCTTGCCGCGCCCGCCGAAGAGGCTGGTGCCGCCGATCACGACCGCCCCGATGATGTCGAGCAGCATGCGCTCGCCGAGGATCGGCGTGCCGGTCTCCAGGCGGCCGGTATAGAGCGCCGAGGAGACGGCGGCGCACAGCCCCGAGATGAGGAAGGCGAGGATGACGACGCGAGCGACCGGCACGCCGGCGATGGCCGCCGCCTTGGGGTTGCGTCCGACCGCGTAGAGATGCTGGCCGAAGGCCGTCCGGGCGAGGATGAAATGCGCGGCGAGGACCAGGGCCAGCACAGGCCAGAGGCTGTTCGGGATGCCGAGCGTGCTGCCCTGGCCGACGGCGACGAAGCTACGGGGCAGCCCGGCGATGCTGCTCGTCTCCGTATGGAAGGTGGTGTACCAGATCGCCGCGCCGGAAAAGAACATCATGCCGGTGAGCGTGACGATGAAGGACGGCATGCGTAGCCGGGCCGCGCAGAAGCCGTTGAAGAGCCCGATCGCCGCGCCCACGGCCAGCATGGCGAGAAAGCCGAGCGGCGCCGCGAAAACCGTTCCGCCGGCAAAGCCGCCCTGGCTGCTCATGACACTGGCCCCGACGACGCTGGCCATGGCCATGATCGCGGTCACGGACAGATCGATCCCGGCGACGATCAGGACGAAGGTCTGACCGACGGCGACGGCCAGAAGCGGCAGCATGTCGGCCAGAATGTTGGACAGTGCGGCCCGGCTGCCGATCGCGGGGATGATCGGAAGCATGACCAGGAAATAGGCCAGCGACAGCCACAGGACGAGATATTCCGAGAGCAGCGCACGGAAGATGCGCCCGTCCCGCCAGTGCCGCGCCTCGCGCCTCGTTGTTGCGTCGACCACCCGCGTCTCCG
>JAJUFW010000652.1 GCA_029263555.1 Alphaproteobacteria bacterium | reverse complement strand
TGCTGGCCGGCCGGCTGGCCGAGGTCAGTCAGGTCACCGCGCTGACCGCCCTCGACGCGCTGATCGCGACATCGACGGTCGAGGACCGGGCGGCATCCGCCCGCCTTGCCAGAACGCTTGCCGAACATTTGAGCCGCTCGGTAGAAGAGCTTCAGAACGGGGACGGCGGCCGTTGAACCGGGACCGGGGACGATCCTGTCGGAGTTGATTGCTCGTCACTTCCGTCGATCGGAGCCCTCGGCCAACGGCTCGCAACCACGATCCCCCAAAAATACCAAACATCAGCCTATTCGCTGGGAGACAGGGATGGTATCGGACGTCACTGGCGCGCACCCTCGCAGGGCGCGTGCATCCTGGACATTGGGGCGCAAATTCGCGGCCGCCTTCGCGGCGGCGCTCGTCCTCGGCTTCGTCGTGCTGGTCGGGCTGCAGGCGATGAACCAGCGGGCCACGCTGGTCGAGATCTCCGAGACCGATGCGCGCGTGAAGACGGAGATGCTGGCGGTCGCCGTCCGCATCGGCATCTCGGCGAAGGACGGCGCTTCCGTGATCTCGGAATTCAAGGGCCTCGCGGAAGCCGAGGACACGCAGCTCGCCAGCGTCGCCGCGTTCGACGACATGGGAGAGCAGTTCTTGACCTATGACAACGAGCGTCTGGTCCCGGCTGACCTGACGGGCGTCCTGGACAGGGCGCCGGCCGTCATGGCCGAAGGCCAGACCGCGGTCATGATCGAGGACGCGCACATCATCGTCGTCGCGCCGGTCCTCAATCTCCGTGGCACGGAGGTGACGGGGGCGATCGC
Organism: Alphaproteobacteria bacterium; assembly: GCA_029263555.1. Classification (GTDB taxonomy): domain Bacteria; phylum Pseudomonadota; class Alphaproteobacteria; order DSM-16000; family Inquilinaceae; genus JAJUFW01. The sequence continues at coordinate 1,184 of JAJUFW010000652.1, read as the reverse complement.
CGTCGCCTGGAGCCTGGACCGCCAGAACCAGTCGGTACGCGGCATGCTGATGAGCCAAACGCTGCTGTCCGCCGTGGTCCTGGTCGTGCTTCTGGCGGTCCTGGTCTGGCTCCTGAACCGCATGGTCGCCCGGCCGTTGAAGGGGATCGGGGAGGCGATGAACCGGCTCTCGGCCGGAGAGACGGAGGTCGAGGTGCCGGGCCACCACCGCCGGGACGAGGTCGGCGCCATGGCCGCCGCCGTCGAGGTCTTCCGTGAGCATGCTGTTGCCGTCCGCCGGATGGAGGCCGAGCGGGCGACGCTGGCCGCCCAGGCCGAGGCGGAGCGGCGGGAGGCCCTGATCCGGCTGGCCGATCTCTTCGAGCAGAGCGTGAGCGGGGTCGTTGCCGATCTCGACCGTGCCGCGGCCGACCTGTCGAGGACCGCGGATTCCATGGCCGATCTGGCGGCCGAGGCTAGTGGCCAGTCCCTCGCCGCCGCCGAGGGCGCGCGCCAGGCGCTCGCCAATGTGCAGACGGTGGCGGCCGCCGCGACCCAGCTTGGCCAGTCGATCAAGGAGATCTCCGGGCAGGTCGCGGTCTCGACCGGCATCGCCAACCGTGCCGCGGCCGACGCCGACAGGACGAACGAGACGGTCAGGGGCCTTGTGACGTCGGCGCAGAAGATCGGCGAGGTGGTGAAGCTGATTACGGACATTGCGGAGCAGACGAACCTGCTGGCGCTGAATGCGACGATCGAAGCGGCGCGGGCGGGCGAGGCCGGCAAGGGCTTCGCGGTGGTGGCGAGCGAGGTGAAGAACCTGGCCAACCAGACCGCCAAGGCGACCGAGGAGATCGCCGCCCAGATCGGCGCGATGCAGTCCGTGACCGGACAGGCGGTGACGGCGATCGAGGCTATCGGCTCGACCATCCTGGAGATCAAGGAGGCGATCACCGCCATTGCCGCTTCGGTCGAGCAGCAGAACGCCGCGACGGGGGAGATCGCCCGGGCCGTCGATCTGGCCGCGACCGGCACCGATTCCGTCTGCGGCACGATCACGAGCGCGGCGGACGCCGCCGGCCGGACCGGTGAAGCAGCTCATACCGTGGTCGAGGCGACTGCCGCTCTCTCCTCCACGTCCTCCCGGCTGTCGGAGGAGGTCGACCGGTTCCTCGGGTCGATCCGCGCGGACCGGGCGTCCGCTT
>JAJUFW010000187.1 GCA_029263555.1 Alphaproteobacteria bacterium | reverse complement strand
TGATGGCACCGGGGTCTGAAGCGCCTGCGGAGATGCTCTGGTACATCGAGGAGAAGAAGGCCATATCCGCAGCCGAGGACGCGACCCACACCCTGCACAACACCTATTCGTTGCGCGGCGCCAAAATCCGCGAGCCGCTGCCCTGGTCGAAATACCTGAACCAGGCACTGATGATGTGGGGCGACGAGGCCGAGGTCCTGTTCGCCCAACATCACTGGCCGACCTGGGGCAACGAGGAGGTCGTCGAGCTTCTGGAAAAGCAGCGGGACCTCTACCGCTACATCAATGACGAAACCCTGCGCATGGCGAACCAAGGCATGACGATGCGCGAGATCGCCGAGAACTTCAGATTGCCGAACAGCCTGGCCCAGTTCTGGGCAAATCGCGGCTATTACGGTTCGATCTATCACGACGTAGCCGCGACCTACGTGCTCTATCTCGGCTGGTTCGACGGCAACCCGGCGACGTTGCACGAATTGCCACCGGTCGACGCGAGCAGGAAGTATGTCGAGTTCATGGGCGGCGCCGACGCGATCATCGAGAAGGCCAAGCAGTCCTACGAACAGGGCGAGTACCGCTGGGTCGCTCAGGTCCTGAACCATGTCGTTTTTGCCGATCCCAACAATCAGGAGGCAAAAGACCTGGAGGCCGATGCCCTCGAACAGCTCGGCTACCAGGCCGAATCCGGACCATGGCGCAATTTCTATCTCACCGGCGCACAGGAACTGCGCAAGGGAGTAGCGCCGCTTCCGACACCGAATACGGCCAGCCCCGATACGGTACGCGCGATGTCGCTAGACCTGTTCTTCGACTATCTCGGAGTACGGCTCAACAGCGAGAAGGCGGGTGATGCGGACATAACCCTCAACTTCGATTTCGGCGACAGCGGCGGGAAGTATCTGGTCGGACTGCAAAACGGAGTGCTCAACCACACGGCGGGCGAGCAGGCCGACAATGCCGACGCAACCATCACACTGTCGCGCGATGTTCTGGACAGCATCGTGCTGGGAGAAACGACGCTAGAGAAAGCCGCCACGGATGGCGAGATTCAGATTGCCGGCGATCCCGACAAGCTCGACCAGCTGGTGTCTTCTCTCGATACGTTTGAGTTCTGGTTCAACATCGCGACGCCGTAGGGTCGAGCTACCGGCGCCTGTTCGCAGTGCGCACGGCGGAAGGACGCTTGGCCTGCAAGGCCCGGCTGGGAACGACCCCTAGTCACCGGAATCGCCCATGGGCCCTTGGCCCTGCCCCACGCCGGAAGAGAGCGCCGCCGCGCGGTCCCACTGCGGATCCCATCCCGGAGGCACGCCTTCCATGTTCGGAAGCTCGTGGGCGATCCCCTTGTGACAATCGATGCAGGTCCGCTCGCCCGTGAACAGGAACCGCTCATGGATGCGGGCGGCGCGCGGCGACTGCCTCGTGATGTCCATCGAATCCGCGCCGTGGCAGTTCCGGCATTCCAGGGAATCGTTCGCCTTCAGCCGGTGCCATTCGTGCTCGGCCAGGGTCCGGCGCATGGCCTGGAATTCCTGGCGGGTGTCGATGGTGCCGAAAAGCCAGCCCCAGACCTCCTTCGACGCCTGCATCTTGCGGGCGATCTTGTGGGTCCACTCATGGGGCACGTGGCAGTCCGGGCAGGTCGCCCGGACCCCCGATCGGTTAGTGAAGTGGATGGTGTCCTGCAACTCCTGGTAGACGTTGTCGCGCATCTCGTGGCAGCCGATGCAAAATGCCTCCCGGTTCGTGAACTCCAGGGCAGTATTGAATGCGCCCCAGAACAGGACGCCCGAGACGAAGCCGCCCAGCGTCAGGAAACCCAGGCTGAAGAACTTGGACGGCCCGGTTGCGACCCGCCACCAGCGTTTCAGGAAGCCGATCATTGTCCGTCCCTGCCCCGACGCAGCCGTTCGAGAATGGTGTCGATATCCTCGAACCGGTTGTCGACCAGCGGACGCGCATCGGTCTGGGGCACGTGACACTGGGTGCAGAAATAGCGCCGGGCGGAAACGCCGCCCAGGAACTGGCCGTCGCGATCCTGGTAGTGGGTCACGCTGATCATCGGCGCCTGCACCGCCTCGGCATATTGCCGCGCGTGGCAGGTCAGGCACCTGTTGGTGTTAAGGTCGATCTGATAATCGGTGATCGAGTGCGGAATGACCGGCGGCTGGTCCGGATAGTTTCGGGTCCTGCGCACGTCATCCGCCCGGTCCGCCGGCAGCGGCGGCGCCGGCACCTCGGCCGGCATCGGCGAAGGGCCGACGAGACGCGGCGATTCCCCTGCCGCCAGGGCAAGGCAGGGCAGCAGCAAAGCCGCCGCCAGCAACAACCAAGCCTTCATCGCCGCCTCCCTTCACACCGGCTCGATCCTGACCGCGCATTTCTTGAAATCGGTCTGTTTCGAGATCGGGTCCGTCGCATCCAGCGTGACCTTGTTGATGAGCTGGCTGGCGTCGAACCACGGCACGAAGACGACGCCGCGGGGCGGCCGGTCGCGTCCGCGCGTCTCGACACGGGTCCGGATGTTGCCGCGGCGCGACACGACCCGGATCTCCGATCCCCGCCTGACGCCCAGCCTGCGGGCGTCCTCCGGGTGCATGAAGCAGACGGCGCCCGGAAAGGCCCGGTAGAGCTCCGGCACGCGCATGGTCATCGACCCCGAATGCCAATGCTCCAGCACCCTGCCCGTGACCAGCCAGAAATCGTACTCCTCGTCGGGGGCTTCCGCGGGCGGCTCGTAGGGCAGCAGGAAGACATTGGCCCGGCCGTTCGCGTGGCCGTAAAAGCGCAGCCCCGTCCCCGCCTCGACATAGGGGTCATAGCCCTCCCGGTAGCGCCAGCGGGTCTCACGGCCCTCCACCACCGGCCAGCGCAGCCCACGGACCTCGTGGTAGGTATCGAAAGGTGCGAGATCGTGACCGTGTCCCCGGCCGAAACTCGCATACTCCTCGAACAGCCCTTTCTGGATATAGAAGCCGAAGGCTTCGGCCTCGAAATTCTCGTAGGCGGGGTCGACATCGGTCGCAGCGAACCCGTCGACGGTGCCGTTGGCGAAGAGAACGTCGTACAGCGTCCGGCCCCGGTATCCGGGATTGGTGTCCAGGATCTCGGCCGGCCAGACCTCGTCGGTCGTGAAGCGCTTCGAGAACTCGACCAACTGCCAGAGATCCGACCGCGCCTCGCCCGGCGCCCGGACCAGCTGGTGCCAGAAATGGGTCCGTCGCTCGGCATTGCCGTAGGCGCCTTCCTTCTCGACCCACATGGCCGCCGGCAGGATCAGGTCCGCCGCCATGGCCGTCACGGTCGGATAGGCTTCCGAGACGACGATGAAATTGTCCGGATTCCGGTAGCCGGGATAGGTCTCGTTGCCGCTATTCGGCGCCGCCTGCAGGTTGTTGTTCACCTGGATCCAGTAGGCGTTGAGCTTGCCGTCGTGCAGCATCCGGTCCATCTCGACCGCGTGATAGCCGATCTCGCCGGACAGAAGCCCTTCCGGCAGCTGCCAGATCTGTTCCGCCCTCCGCCGATGATCGGGATTGGTGACCGTCATGTCGGCCGGCAAGCGATGGGCGAAGGTTCCGACTTCCCGGGCGGTCCCGCAGGCGGAAGGCTGTCCGGTCAGCGAAAACGGGCTGTTCCCCGGCTCGGCAATCTTTCCCGTCAGGAGATGGATGTTGTAGACGAGGTGGTTGGCCCAGACGCCGCGCACATGCTGGTTGAACCCCATCGTCCAGAAGGACATGACCTTGCGTTGCGGATCGGCGTAAAGTTCGGCCAGTTCCTCCAGCCGGGCCCTGTCCACGCCGGACAGTTCCGCCACATGGTCCAGCGTGTAGGCGCTGACGAACTTCGCATATTCCTCGAAGCTGCTGGGGGTGAAGCCGCCGGGATTGTTTGCGTTCTTCGCCGCCAGCTCCAGCGGATTGTCCGATCTCAGTCCGTAGCCGATGTCGGAATTGCCCAGTTGGAAGTCGACATGTTTCGCGACGAAATCCTCGTTGACCCGACCGGTCGTGATGATGTGGTTCGCGATGTAGTTCAGGATCGCGAGGTCCGTTCCCGGATCGAACACCATGGGAATATCGGCCAGGTCGAAGCTTCGATGTTCGAAGGTCGACAGAACCGCCACCTTGACGTGGGGCGCGCTCAGGCGTCGGTCGGTGACCCGGGTCCACAGGATCGGGTGCATCTCCGCCATGTTCGAGCCCCATAGGACGAATGCATCGGCGGCCTCTATGTCGTCGTAACAGCCCATCGGCTCGTCGATGCCGAAGGTGCGCAGGAAGGCATAGGCGGCCGACGCCATGCAGTGGCGGGCGTTCGGATCGACGTTGTTGGTCCGGAAGCCGGCGCGGAACAGCTTGCTGCCGGCATACCCTTCCCAGATGGTCCATTGGCCCGATCCGAAGAGGCCGACGGCCGTCGGCCCCTTCTCCCGCAGCACGCGCTTGAACTCGCGCGCCATGACGTCGAAGGCCTGTTCCCACGACACGGGCGTGAACTCGCCCTCCTTGTGATATTCGCCGTCGCGCATGCGCAGAAGCGGCGTCGTCAGGCGGTCGGCGCCGTACATGATCTTCGACAGGAAATAGCCCTTCACGCAGTTCAGGCCGCGGTTGACCTCCGCCTTCATGTCGCCCTGCGTGGCCACCACGCGGCCGTCCTTGACCGCGACCATGACGCCGCACCCGGTGCCGCAGAACCGGCAGGGAGCCTTGGACCAGGTGAGCTCGGCCTCCGCGCCCCCGACCCATTCCTGGGCGGACGCAGGCAGATCGATGCGGGCTGCCGGCGCCGCGGCGGCCGCGGCCTGCACCTTGATGTAGCTCCTGCGGCTCAGCGTCATGTCTCGTCCTCCCGGGACAGGCGTTCGACGTGATGGAAGGCCAGCGTCGTCGCCATCACGCCGTCGATCAGACTGATCTCGTGGATTCTTTGAAGGGTGGCGGCCTCGTTCGGGGTCTCGATCGTGACGACCATCCGGCCTTCCGCCATCGCATGCACCTCAGCGCCGTCCAGCCGACCGATCGCCTGCGCGATGGCGACAAGCCGCTCGGGTCGGCCATGGACGACCACGCCGGAAACGTGGTGTTCCGCGCTCATCCGCCGGCTTCCCGGGAGCCGGTGCCCCGGCCACCGGCCTCCTGAAGATGTGCCGAAAGGCCGATCGCGCCGACCGGACATGCCGAGATACAGCCGCCGCAACCGGTGCAGGCCGTAGCATCGACCACCGGCCGGGGGACGGAGCGGAGCACCGGCAAGAATGCGATCGCCCCGTGCGAGCAGACGTCCCGGCAGCTCTGGCAATAGATCCCGTCGCCGGCAAGGCAGGCGCCATCGATCCCCGCCGCCAGATCCCACGGAGCGCCCGCCGTATCGAAGACCCGCTCAGGGCACGCCTCCGCGCAGGATTTGCAGAAGGTGCATTCGCCGGCAGAGAAATCGACCCGGGGCAGGTCGTCCCGCCCCATGGCCAAGATGCGCTCCGGACAGGCGTCGATGCAGGCACCGCAACCGGTACAGAAGTCGGCGAGCGACCGGGGCGTCGTCCAGGGAGGACGGATGGGCGGCGCGGCGCTGCCGTGCCGGCCGGTGAGGAAGCGTCGTCGCGCCAGGTCGACCATCCGGTCCCGCTCCCTCCCCTCGCCTCAGACCGGAGGCGGGCCCGGCGGGCCCGCAATCATCTGGTACATCCAGACGAGAAAGCCGAAGCCCCCCACGACGGCGACGGCGATGAAGGGCCAGATGACGATCGCCAGGAAGACGAACATGAGCAGTTCGCGGCGCTTCTGAGCGCGCAGTTCGTCTCCCGGTCGATCGGCTTCCGGAGTCATGGCCGTTCCGTCCGATTGATCGCCGATACCGGTCGAACGAGAACCACACCCGTAAAGTTGCAGCGGATGACGGAAAACCGGGATGGAGCCGCCATCGGCGGGAACGCTTCCGGACGCATGGCCTTCCTAACCGAAGCGGCAGAAGGTTCCGGTCCTGCCGCAGCACGAGGAGGGATACGCTTGGTAACGGTCGGCATCTCGGGCTCCTACGGGGGGCTGAACCTGGGAGACGAGGCGATCCTCGCGTCCGCCATCGGGCAGCTCAGGGAGACGATCCCGGGCGTGGAGATCGTCGTCTTCGCCCGGGATGCGGAGCACACGCGCCGGCACCACCCCGCCGACCGCGTGCTGTCGCCGCGGACGGCGCTGCGGGACGAGATCGTGCCCGAGATCCGGCGCCTCGACCTCCTGCTGCTGGGGGGCGGCGGCATCCTTTACGACAGCGAGGCGCAGACCTATCTGCG
>JAJUFW010000192.1 GCA_029263555.1 Alphaproteobacteria bacterium | reverse complement strand
GCAGATGGCCGCGGATCAGCGGATCGAGGGCGGAGAAGGGTTCGTCCATCAGCAGGATGTCGGCATCCGTGGCGAACGCGCGCGCCAGCCCGACCCGCTGCTGCATGCCGCCGGACAGCTCCCGCGGATACTTGTCCGCCCATTTCTCGAGCTGGACCAGCTTCAGCATCTGCTCGACCCGAACGTTGCGCTGGTCGCGGTCGACCCCTCTCAGTTCCAGCCCCAGGGCGACGTTGTCCCGGATTGTGCGCCACGGCATGAGCGCGAACTGCTGAAAGACCATCGAGATCCGAAGCGAACGGAGATGGCGCAGCGTCCGCTCGTTGCAGGTGGCGACGTCCACCTCCTCGCCGTCGTGGCGGACGATGACATGCCCGCGCGTGACCCGGTTGAGCCCGTTCACGCAGCGCAGCAGCGACGATTTGCCGGAACCCGAGAGGCCCATCAGTACGCACAGCTCGCCCGGCGCGACTGAAAGATCGGCATCGTGCACGGCGACCGTGTTGCCCGTCGCCTCGAAGATCTCCGCCCGCCCCTTGCCGCTGTCCAGCATCTGCAGGGCCAGTTTCGGGTCCGGCCCGAACACGACGTCGACGTGTCGGAACTGAACGGCGGGTCTCTCTGACGGGTTCAGCATCTCAGCGCGCAACATCCACCTGCTTGACCAGACGATCCAGAACGATCGCAAGAATGACGATGCATAACCCCGCCTCGAAGCCCTGGGCGATGTTGACGGAGTTGAGGGCCCGCACCACCGGCCGCCCGAGTCCGTCCGCCCCGACCAGGGCAGCAATGACCACCATCGAAAGCGAAAGCATGATGCACTGGGTCACCCCGGCCAGGATCGTCGGCATGGCATGGGGAAGCTCGACCTTGAACAGCAGCTGCATCCGCGTCGCGCCGAACGCCTCCCCCGCTTCCAGGAGCGGTTTGGGAACGCCCCGAATGCCGAGATAGGTCAGGCGGATCGGTGCCGCGATCGCGAAGATCGCGGTCGAGATCAGCCCGGGAACGGCGCCCAGCCCGAAAAGGATGAGCGTCGGGATCAGGTAGACGAAGGGCGGGATCGTCTGCATCAGATCCAGGATCGGGCGGAGAATCGTGTAGAGCCATTGGCGGTGCGCCGCGAGGATACCCAAGGGCACGCCGATGACGAGGCAGAGCCCGGTGGCGCAGAGGACGAGGCCGATCGTCTGTATCGTGTCCCGCCAGTATCCGAGATTGAGGATCAGGATCATGCCGAGCGCGATCAGCAGGACCAGCCTCCACGAGCGGTGAAGGAAATAGGCCAGCGCGCATAGTATCGCGATGAACACGAGCGGCGGCGGAAACAGCAGGATTCCGATCAGGCCATCGATGAACCACCCCAGGACGATCGAGATAAGATCGAATGTCCGGTAGAAATTGTCGGTGATGTAGAGGGTAAGGTCGCGGATCCAGATCCCGATCGGGATCTTCGTTTGCAGCAAGGCGATTAGGTCGTCCATGGGCACTCGCGGGATCGCTTGCGCGGCCGGGACGCGGCTGACGTCCCGGCCGGATACCTGATCAGCCCTGGAAGCCCAGAGCCTGGCGGACGGCGGGCAGCGCGTCGTCGCCGCTCGTCGTCTTCACCCCGTCGAGCCAGCCCTCCAACGGCTCGGGATTGGCCCGCAGATATTCCGTTGCCGCGTCCTCAGGCGCCATGTTCTGGTCGAGGATGAGCCCCATCACCTGGTTCTCCATCTCCAGGGAGAACCTGAGGTTCTGGACGAACTTCCCGACATTGGGGCAATCCTGCACATAGCCGGCCCGGACATTGGTGTAGACGGTCGCGCCGCCGAGATTCGGCCCGAAGAAATCGTCTCCGCCTTCCAGATAGGCGATGTCGAACTTGGCGTTCATCGGGTGCGGCTCCCAGGCCAGGAAGACAATCGCCTGGTCGCGACGGGTCGCCCGGTCGACCTGGCTCAGCATCCCCTGCTCGCTGGACTCCACGAGTTCCCAGTCGCCGAGGCCGAAGGCGTCCTGCGCGATCATGTCCTGGATCAAGCGGTTGCCGTCATTTCCCGGCTCGATACCGTAGATCCTGCCCTCGAACCGGTCGCGATTGGCGTCGAGATCGGCGAAGTTCTTCACCCCGGACGCGTAAACCGATTCCGGAACCGCGAGGGTGTATTTGGCCCCTTCGAGGTTGGCGCCCAGCACTTCGACCGTGCCCTTCTCGACATAGGGCCCGACATCGGCGGCCATGGTGGGCATCCAGTTGCCCAGGAAAACGTCGATGTCGCCGTTCTCGAGGCTGACATAGGTGACCGGGACCGACAGGACTTCCGAAGTCGGCTCATACCCCATCGCCTTGAGGACAACGGACGCGAGCGCCGTGGTCGCCGTGATGTCGGTCCAGCCGACGTCCGAGAACCTGACCTGCCGGCACGCTTCCGGTTCCGTCGCCTGGGCCGCCACAGGGCCGGGAAGCGCCATCAGTACGGCGGCCGCGCCGGCCAGCCGAATGGCACGCGCCCCTTGAAATTTCATAATGAGCCTCCTGTGCGATACTACTGTACTGCCTTGGCGGCAATTTCGTTCATTCTTTGCCCGCACTTCGGCAGAGCCGTCACCGGCGCATCCTGGCCGACATTACAGCCCGGGACAACCCCTGCGCCGACCGGGCGACTCCTCCCCGCTCGCACGGGAATCCGTTCCGGAAAGAAAACGGATTTTATCGACATGATATAGTCACTTTCTTTCGGAATATACCCGTTTCCAGCCGCCGACGCGCCGAAATCCGGCAACGGCTGGCCGGGAAACGACCAATTTCCATCGACAAGGAACCGGCAGGACGGCGCGCCGTTTCGGGATGACGGCCTAGAAGCCGACCAGTCCGTCGCGGAATCTGGAATAATGGGCGATTTTCATATCCTGGTGGTGGAAGATGAAGCCATCTCAGCCTTTGCTTTGGAAGATCTACTGACAAGTCATGGATACCGGGTAACGGTCGCGTTGAACGGTCTGGCGGGTCTCGAAGCCATGGAACGGGATCCGGCCGATGCGATCCTGACGGACCTCAGGATGCCGAAGCTTGACGGAAAGGAAATGATCCGCCGTCTCCGCGCCAGGGGCATCGACGTGCCGGTCATCGTCATGACCGGCTACATGGGATTCGGCAGCGGCCGGGAGAACCTGGCCGACAAGGGAACCGAGCCGGTTCTCGTGCTGCAGAAGCCGATCGACTTCAGCGAGGTCCTATCCTCCTTGAGGAAGGTCGTCGGCCATCCTGCGACGTAACATGTCGCTGCGGTTATTGAATCGATCCGAAAACCGGCACTAGCTTGTCGCCACTGGCGCGGCGGGGCAGCAGCTTCGCCCGCCATGTTACGTTTGCGTGCAGGCTATGGCGACAGACCAGAATTACGACTACGTCATCGTCGGGGCCGGATCCGCCGGCTGCGTCCTCGCCAATCGGCTCAGCGAGGATGCCGGGATCCGGGTCCTGCTGATCGAAGCGGGCGGTCCGGACCGGAAATGGGATTTCCGCATCCATATGCCCGCGGCGCTCAGCTATCCCATGAACAACCCGAGGCTGAGCTGGGACTACAGGACCGAGCCCCAGGAACACCTGAACGGCCGTCGGCTTCACTGGCCGCGCGGGCGGGTTCTGGGCGGCTCGTCGTCGATCAACGGCATGGCCTATGTCCGGGGCAACGCCCTCGACTATGACGGCTGGGCGGAGGAGAAGGGCCTTGAGCACTGGTCCTATGCGCATTGCCTGCCCTATTTCCGCCGGGCCGAAACCTACTCCGCGGGCGGGAACGAATATCGCGGCAGCGACGGCCCGCTGCACGTGGCCCGGGGCGCCTGCGTCAATCCCCTCTACCGCGCCTTCATTGAGGCGGGGCGGCAGGCCGGCTATCCGGTGACAGAGGACCAGAACGGGTTCCAGCAGGAAGGATTCGGCCACATGGACATGACGGTCCATCTCGGCCGGCGCTGGAGCGCGGCCACCGCCTATCTGCGCCCGGCCCTGAAGCGGCCGAACCTGACCTGCGTCTCCCACGCGCTCACCACCCGGATCCTGTTCGAAGGACGCCGGGCGGTCGGCGTCGAATACGAACGGGGCGGCGGCGTCCATCGCGCCCGCGCCGAGCGCGAGGTGATCCTGTCCGCCGGCGCGATCAACTCCCCGCAGCTCCTGCTCCTGTCCGGCGTCGGGCCGGCAGACGATCTGAGGCGCCTCGACATTCCGGTCGTCGCCGATCTGCCCGGCGTCGGCCAGAATCTCCAGGACCATCTGGAGCTCTATATCCAGTATGAATGCACACGCCCGATCACGCTCTACAGCGCGATGCACCCGCTCAAGAAGGCGCGGATCGGGATCGAGTGGTACCTGTTCAAGACCGGGCTCGGCGCGACGAACCACTTCGAATCCGGCGGCTTCATCCGCTCCCGCCCGGGCGTGCCCTATCCCGACCTGCAGTATCATTTCCTGCCGATGGCCATCAATTACGACGGCTCGCGGCCGACCGACCGCCACGGCTTCCAGGCGCATGTCGGGCCGATGCGCTCCAAGAGCCGCGGCTGGATCAAGCTCCGTTCGGCCGATCCCCGCGATCCGCCGATCATCCAGCCGAACTGCATGAGCCACGAGGACGACTGGGTGGAGATGCGGGCGGCGGTGAAGCTCACCCGGGAAATCTTCGCCCAGAAGGCGTTCGATCCCTACCGGGGCCGGGAGCTCAAGCCCGGGCCGGAGGTCCGGACCGATGCCGAGATCGACGCCTTCGTGCGCGATTTCGCCGAAAGCGCGTATCACCCGTCCTGCGCCTGCCGGATGGGCACGGACGCGATGGCCGTTGTCGATGGCGAGGCACGGGTGCATGGTGTGGAGGGTCTGCGCATCGTCGATTCCTCGATCATGCCGACGATCGTGACCGGCAATCTCAACGCCCCGACGATCATGATCGGGGAGAAGGTCGCGGACATGATCCTCGGCCGGGAGCCGCTGCCACCGAGCAACGCCCCCTTCTACCGCGCCCCGAACTGGGAGACCGCCCAACGGTGACCGACATGCCCATGTTTCCGCCCGCACGCCTGTACATCGGCGGCCGAGCCGTCGACTCCAGCTCGGGCGAAGTCTTCGACAACCTCAATCCGGCAACCGGCGACATTCTCTGCCGTGTCCAGGCGGCCGGGGCCGCCGACATCGACCGGGCGGTCGCCTCGGCGCGGGAGGGTTTCGAGGCCTGGTCCCGCATGACCGGCGCTCAGCGGGGCCGGATCCTGATGAACGCGGTTTCGCTTCTGCGCGCCCGCAGGGACGAACTGGCCCGACTGGAAGTCCTGGACACGGGCAAGCCGATCGCCGAGGCGACGACCGTCGACATCGACAGCGGTGCCGACGCCATCGAGTATTTCGCCGGCCTCGCCGCCGGCATTTCCGGGCAGCACTTCGATCTCGGCGGCGCCTTCGCCTATACGAGGCGGGAGCCGCTCGGCATCTGCGCCGGGATCGGCGCCTGGAACTATCCGCTGCAGATCGCCTGCTGGAAGGCGGCCCCGGCGCTTGCCTGCGGCAACGCGATGATCTTCAAGCCGTCGGAGCTGACGCCGCTGACCGCGCTCAAGCTGGCCGAAATCTTTACCCAGGCGGGCGTACCGGACGGCGTCTTCAACGTGGTCCAGGGCAAGGGACCGACCGGCCATGCCCTGGCGACACATCCCGGGATCGCGAAGGTGTCGCTGACGGGATCGGTCCCGACCGGAAAGCGCGTGATGGCGGACGCCGCCGGCACCCTTAAGCAGGTCACGATGGAGCTGGGCGGCAAGAGCCCGCTGATCGTGTTCGGCGACGCCGACCTGAAGAACGCGGTCTCGGCGGCGATGCTGGCGAACTTCTATACCCAGGGCGAGGTCTGCTCGAACGGAACCCGGGTCTTCGTCGAGGAGGGCATCCACGACGCGTTCCTTCAGCAGTTGGTGGAGCGCACGGCGCGGATGCGCGTCGGCGACCCGCTCGACCCCGAGACCGATGTCGGCGCGCTGATCAGCGAAGCCCATATGGAGAAGGTGCTGGGCTATATCGAGGCGGGCCGCAAGGAAGGGGCGCGCCTGGTCTTCGGCGGCGAACGCGTGACCGAGGGGCGCCTGGAACGAGGCTTCTTCGTCCGTCCGGCAATTTTCGACGGCTGCACGGACGGAATGAGGATCGTGCGGGAGGAAATCTTCGGCCCGGTCATGTCG
>JAJUFW010000333.1 GCA_029263555.1 Alphaproteobacteria bacterium | reverse complement strand
ATCGGCCCGGGCGGCTATCAGGTCGGCAATTTTCCGCCAGGCTGGGCCGAATGGAACGACCGTTACCGCGACACCGTCCGCCGCTACTGGCGCGGCGACGAAGGAATACTGCCGGAGCTGGCGGCCCGGCTGACGGCCTCGAGCGACCAGTTCGCGCGGACCGGGAGGCGGCCCTGGGCGTCGGTGAACTTCATCACCGCCCATGACGGCTACACGCTGCACGACCTCGTCTCCTACAACGACCGCCACAACGAGGCCAATGGCGAGGACAATGCCGACGGTCACCAGGAGAACTATTCGACGAATTACGGGGTCGAGGGCCCCACCGACGATCCAGACGTGATCGAGATCAGGGAGCGGCACAAGCGCAGCCTGCTTGCGACGCTGCTGCTGTCCCAGGGCACGCCCATGATCCTGGCCGGGGACGAAATGGGCCGGACCCAGCACGGCAACAACAACGCCTATTGTCAGGACAACGAAATCAACTGGATCGACTGGGAGGGGCTGGACGAGGCCGGCCGCGACCTGTTCCGTTTCACCGCCCGGCTGATCGCGCTTCGCCGCCGCCATCCGGCGCTGCGACGGGACCGCTTCCTGTTCGGCGAGTCGAGGTCGGAGGATGGGGTCCCCGACATCGTCTGGCACGCCACCGACGGCACGGAGAAATCCGACGATCACTGGCAGGACCCGCTGGCCCGCTGCCTCGGCGTGATGATCAACGGCAAGGCCGATCCGCCGCTGTCGCGCTCGGGGCAGCCGGAACTCGATGCCAGTTTCCTGATCGTCCTGAACGCCCATCACGACGTCGTGCCGTTCACCCTTCCCGCCCCCTTCAAGGGCGGCATCTGGCGCCGCCTGGTCGACACGGCATCGCCAGACGACGACGAAGGGGACTTCGAGTGCGGCGAGACGATCGAAGTCGAGGCCCGGGCGCTTGCTCTTTTCCGGTGGAAGACCATCCGATGACGACGAGCTTCAGCCACAGCATGCCCTTCGGCGCGGAGCTGACCGCCGACGGCGCGGTCCGCTTCCGTCTCTGGGCGCCGGGCCAGCCGGAGATGGCGGTCGCGCTCGGGGGAAGTGACCTCGCCCTGGCCATGGATCCGATCGGGGACGGCTGGTTCGAGTTGGTGACCGACCGGGCAAGGCCCGGATCCACCTACCAGTTCGTGATGCCGGACGGGCTGCGTGTCCCCGATCCGGCGTCGCGGGCGCAACAGGACGATGTCAACGGACCGAGCCTGGTGATCGATCCCGCCTCCTACGGCTGGCGGAGCGGGAACTGGAACGGCCGGCCATGGGAGGACGCGGTCCTCTACGAACTGCATGTGGGCGCCTTCGGGAACGACGGCACGTTCGACGGCGTGCGCCGGCGCCTGGACCATCTGGCCCGAACCGGCATCACCGCCATAGAGCTGATGCCGGTCGCCGAGTTCGCCGGGCACCGGGGCTGGGGGTACGACGGGGTTCTTCCCTTCGCGCCAGACCGGGCCTATGGCGGGCCCGACGCGCTGAAGCGCCTCGTCGATGAGTGCCACGGCCAGGGCCTGATGATCCTCCTCGACGTCGTCTACAATCATTTCGGACCGGAGGGGAACTACCTGCCCCTCCTCGCCCCCGCCTTCTTCACCGAGCGCCACCACACGCCCTGGGGAGCGGCCATCGACTTTTCCCGCCGGCAGGTGCGCGACTTCTTCATCCACACCGTGCTCTACTGGCTGACGGAATACCGCTTCGACGGCTTGCGCCTGGACGCAGTGCACGCGATCCTGGACGACAGCGATCCCCACATCCTGGTCGAATTGGCGGAGACGGTCCGCCAGGCGACAGCAGGGCGTCAGGTGCACCTCGTTCTCGAGAATGCCTCGAACGAAGCCCGCTACCTGAAGCGCGGCGCCGACGGCGCGCCGCTGCATTACACCGCCCAGTGGAACGACGACTACCACCACGTCGTCCATGTACTCCTGACCGGCGAGAAGGACGGCTACTATCGGGACTTTGTCGACGATCCCGCCGGGCGGCTGATGCGCGCCCTCACGGAAGGGTTCGTCTATCAGGGAGAGAATTCCGCGCATGAAGGCGGCGCGCCCCGGGGCGAGGCTTCGGGGCATCTGCCCCCGACTGCCATGGTCAACTTCCTCCAGAATCACGACCAGATCGGCAACCGGGCCATGGGCGAACGCCTGACGACCCTCGCTTCGGACGAGGCAGTCCGCGCGGCGCTTGCCCTCCTGCTGCTTGCGCCCCAGATCCCGATGCTGTTCATGGGCGAGGAATGGGGAGCGAAGGAACCCTTCCTCTATTTTTGCGACTTCCACGACCAGCTTGCCGATGCCGTGCGCGAAGGCCGGCGTCGCGAGTTCGCCGCCTTCGCCCGCTTCGCCGCGCCCGAGGCGCGCGAGGCGATCCCCGATCCGAACGCCGCCGAAACCTTCGAGCGCAGCGTCCCGGCCTGGCCCGCGCGCGAGACCGAACGGCTGGCGGACGTCCGCACGCTCCTTTCCCTCCGGCGCGAGAGGATCGTCCCGCATCTTCGCGGCGCCGTGTGCGCCGGGAAGGCGGAACGCCCCAGTCCCGACAGCCCCGTCGCCGCCTCCTGGATATTGGGCGATGGGTCCAGGCTCAGCGTCGTCGCGAACCTGTCCGGATGGGCCGCCCCGTCCGGACCCGCTCCGGCCGGCGACATGCTTTTCGAAACCCATGAGGGGCTGGGCGACCGTGCGAGCGCGGGCAAGCTGCCGCCCTGGTCGGTGCTCTGGTGCCTCGACGGGGCGAACGCGACCGGCAGCGCGGCTTCATGAGCAGCCGGCCACAGGCGCTGCCGCGGGCGACGATTCGTCTGCAGCTTCACAAGGAATTCGGATTCGACGACGTAAGCGCGATCGCGCCCTATCTGGCCATGCTGGGCATCAGCCATGTCTACGCGTCACCGTTCCTGATGGCCCGGCCCGGATCGACCCACGGCTACGACATCACCGATCACAACCGCCTGAACCCGGAACTCGGGGACATGGACGCGTTCGAGCGGATGATCGGGCGCCTCCACGCCGGGAAGATCGGGCTGATTCTCGATTTCGTCCCCAACCACATGGGGGTCGGAAACGACAACCCCTGGTGGATGGACGTGCTCGAATGGGGCGAGGCAAGCCCCTTCGCCCGGTTCTTCGACATCGACTGGACGCCCGCCGACCCGACGCTGCGCGGGCGGGTCCTGCTGCCGGTTCTGGGGGATCACTACGGCGCGATCCTGGAGAAGGGAGAGCTGCAGCTGGCCTTCGAAGCCGAACGCGGCGCCTTCGTCGTCCGCTATTACGATCAGCGCTTCCCGATCGCGGTCGGGAGCTATGGCCGCCTGCTGCGACGGGTCCGGGAAGCGGCCGGCAACGATGCCGGTGAGCTCGATTCCTTGATCGACGAGTTCGAAGCGCTGCGGGCCGACCGTCGGTCGGTCCGGCAACAGGCCGTTATCCGGCAGTCGGCCGACCGGCTCAAGACGCGGCTCGCCTCGGCCGCCGCCATCCCCGCGATTACGACCGCCATCGACAGGACCGTCAGGAAGCTCAACGGCACACCCGGGGATCCCGGAAGCTTCCGCGACCTCCACGGGCTTTTGGAAGCCCAGTCATATCGTCTGGCCTTCTGGCGCGTTGCGACGGCGGAGATCAACTATCGCCGCTTCTTCGACATCAACGACCTCGCGGGCCTGCGCATGGAAGAGCCGGAGCTCTTCGAGGTCAGCCACCGGCTGGTGTTCCGACTTATCGCCGAAGGCAAGCTCCAGGGCCTCCGCCTGGACCACGTCGACGGACTCTTCGACCCGGTCGGCTACTGCCGACAGCTTCAGGACCGGACCGCCTATCTCCTCCCCCAGGAGACGACACGGCCCGGGGACGAAGAGAACGCCGAGCCGGCGGTCACCACCCGGGCGCATACGAACCCGCTTTACCTGCTGGTGGAAAAGATCCTCGCGCGTCACGAGAAGCTGCGCAGCGACTGGCCCGTGGACGGGACGACCGGCTACGAGTTCATGAACCAGCTTAACGGCCTATTCATCGATCCCCGGGCCGAGCGGGCCCTCGGCCTGCTCTACCGCCGCTTTACCGGAAGATCGGCATCTTTCGAGGACATGGCGATCGAGGCCAAGCGCCTCATCGTGGAAACGAGCCTCGCGAGCGAGGT
>JAJUFW010000549.1 GCA_029263555.1 Alphaproteobacteria bacterium | reverse complement strand
CGAAGGTGGCGCCGGGCGCGGGGACGGGCACGAATCCGTGCTCGTCCGGCTCGAAAAGGGCGGCAACCGACGGCGACGCCTCGGGCTCCTGCGGCGCTTCCTCGGCAGGCCCGGCCTCGGCCGGCGCGGCGTCGTCCGAGGAGGCCCGCCCCTCCGCCATCGCATTCAGCTGCTCGATCAGGGCGCTGTCGTCACCCGCCGGCTCCTCTTCGGTGGCCTCCAGCCCGGCGACGATCATCTTGATCGTATCCAGCGAGGCGAGGATGAGGCTGACCGCCTTAGGCGTTACTTCCAGATCGCCGTCACGGAACTTGCCAAGCACGTTCTCCGCCGCATGGGCAACGGCTTCCAGCCTCGGCAGGCCCAGAAACCCGCAGGTCCCCTTGATCGTGTGGACCAGCCGGAAGATGTTGCTGAGCAGATTGGGGTCGTTCGGGTTCTGTTCGAGCTTGACCAGTTCGAGATCGAGAACCGAGAGATTCTCGGACGTCTCGGTCAGAAATTCGCTCAGCAGATCGTCCATGGCAGGCATTCCCGTTACAAACTGGAACGAGCCGCGCCGGGCTCGCTCCAGGACAGGCTACAGCCTTCCTTCAAACTCATTAAAAAGCTGTAAAACGGCCCCATCCGGTCAGGGAACGAGTTCCAGACGCAGCCGATCGGGCGCCGGCTGGGAGACGGCAAGTCCGAATCCGTAGCGTCGCGCGAACAGCCCGGTGACATAGGCATGCACCGTGCGCGGAGTGAGCTCATCCGCCGACACGATGCCCTCGAGCGCAGCCTGCCGTGCGTCGCCGAGCGCGACGGTCCGGCCCTCGGCCGCGACCGTGACGCCGCCCGTCTCTTCCTCCGCCATCCGCACCTCGACCTTGCCGCCATGGATCAGCACCTCGTCGGCAAGGAGCACGAGGTTCAGAAGCACCTTGCCCATTCCGTGCCGCGATTCCGCCGGCATGTCCGCGGGCGACAGATGCCAGTCCAGGGCGGCCCTCCCCCCGGCCATCCATCCCCGCGCGAGATCGTGAATCTCATGGACGCCGACCGAGGACCGGCCGCCGGCGGCCCCGTAGGCAACTCTGAAGCATTGCAGCCGGCCGGCGGCCTGACGGCCGCTCTGCGAGATGAGGTCGAGCGCCTGGTCGACCATTTCGCTCCCCAGCTCCTCGATCAGCTCGGTACCGTTGTTGACTGCCCCGACGGGGCTGACCAGGTCGTGGCAGATGCGGGAAACCAGGAGTTCGAGCACCCGGATATCGAGAGCGATGGCCGATGGCGGTTCGATTGGAAGCGTCATATCCTGACTTTCACGGCAGTTCGGGGCTCCGGACCGTGGCGAGGCTACCGCCATGCCGGTCGCGTTTCTAACACAAGTCCGGCCCAGGCTGCGATTGCACGTCAAGGATCAAACAGGAACGAGATGCGGGAACTCCTTATCCCCGGCGCGCTGGTGCGCCATCCCGAAGAGCCGGAATGGGGTCTCGGCCAGATCCAGACGGTGATCGGAAACAGGATCACCGTGAACTTCGAACATCGGGGCAAGGTCCTGATCAACGCGGATGTCGTGGAGCTGGACCTTGAGCCCGGGAACGATCAGGACTGAGGAGCTCCCGCCAGCTCGACCTCCTTCGCCGCCTGCGCCTCGGATGCCCGCGACGCGGGGAAAATGCCGAAGGCCTGCGGCCTGACCGCGACCCGTGCCCCCGGCTCGAGACCGGCGAGCTCCGACGAGGCCCGGGGCAGATCGACCTCGACCCGCCTCCCCTGCCGCGTCGTCCGCAGTTCGATGCGGACGAGCGGCCCGCTCTGGATCACCTCCCGGACCTCGGCCAGAAGACCGTCCGAGCCGTTGCCGCGGGACAGCACGAAATCCTCGGGCCGGACATAGAGAACGGCCGCGCCCTCGTCGATCACGACATCGGGCGGCAGGGGGATGCCGGCCCCTTCGACGACCGCCCAGCCCCGTTCCACGACGCAGTCCAGGCGGTTGGAACTGCCGAGAAAATCATAGACGAAGGGTGTCGCCGGCCGGGCATAGACGTCCCGGGCCGACCCGACCTGCTCGATCCGGCCGCCGTTCATGACCACGACCTGATCCGCCAATTCCATCGCCTCTTCCTGGTCGTGGGTGACGAAGATGCTGGTCAGCCCCAATCGCTTGTGCAGTTCCCTCAGCCAGCGCCGCAGCTCCTTGCGGACCTTCGCGTCCAGGGCGCCGAACGGTTCGTCGAGGAGCAGAATGCGAGGTTCGATGGCAAGCGCGCGGGCCAGGGCGACCCGCTGGCGCTGTCCGCCGGAAAGCTGGCTCGGGTAGCGGTCGGCTAGCCATTCGAGTTGCACGAGCTCCAGGAGTTCGCCGACGCGTCTCGCGATCTCCTGCCGGGACGGCCGGGTCGCGCGCGGCCTCACCCTGAGGCCGAACGCCACGTTCTCGAAGACCGTCATGTGCCGGAACAGGGCGTAGTGCTGGAAGACGAAGCCGACCCCGCGATCTCGGACATTCCGGTCGAGCACATTCTCGCCGGCGAAGCGGACGACGCCCTGATCAGGAAACTCCAGGCCCGCGACTATCCTG
>JAJUFW010000263.1 GCA_029263555.1 Alphaproteobacteria bacterium | reverse complement strand
CGATGATCGCGGGCTCCCGGGTCGGCGCGGACGGGCCGGCCCGGCCAGGCGATGTCAGAACCAAGGACGAAGGTGACGATATGAAGGTGGCGGTCCTCGGCATGGGCGTGATGGGCGGACCGATGGCGGGACATCTGGCCGGCAGGGGCGGCCATGAGGTGACCGTCTACAACCGCACCGCCGCCAAGGCGCAGGCCTGGGCCGAGCGGCATGGCGGCCGGGCCGCGGCGACGCCGGCCGAAGCCGCACGCGGCGCCGAAATCGTCTTCGCCTGCGTCGGCAACGACGACGACGTGCGCAGCGTCGTCTACGGCGACCATGGCGCGTTCGCCGGCATGGCACCCGGCGCGATCCTGGTCGACCATACGACGGCCTCGGCCGACCTGGCGCGGGAGCTGGACGCGGCCGCGCGCGAACGCGGGCTGCATTTCCTGGACGCGCCGGTCTCGGGCGGCCAGGCGGGGGCCGAGAACGGCGTCCTCACGGTCATGTGCGGCGGCGAGCAGGCGGTCTTCGACCGGGCAAAGCCCGTGATCGACGCCTATGCCCGGGCCTGCACGCTGATGGGACCGGCCGGCGCCGGCCAGCTCACGAAGATGGTGAACCAGATCTGCATCGCGGGCCTGGTCCAGGCCCTGAGCGAGGGGCTGAACTTCGCGCAGCGTGCCGGCCTTGACGGCGAGAAGGTGCTGGACGTGATCTCCAAGGGCGCGGCCCAGAGCTGGCAGATGGACAATCGCGGCCGGACCATGCTGGCCGGCCAGTTCGACTTCGGCTTCGCCATCGACTGGATGCGCAAGGACCTGGCGATCGTCATGGACGAGGCCCGGCGCAACGGCGCCCGGCTTCCGGTGACCGCGCTGGTCGACCAGTTCTATGCCGCGGTCCAGGCCAAGGCCGGCGGCCGGGTCGACACCTCCAGCCTGATCCTGGCGCTGCAGGACTGACGCAGGGAGAGGCGCGCGCCCTTCCGCCTCAGCCGGCGAGCACGCGCCTCTGCAGCCCGACGAGTTCCGCCACCCCCTTCCGGGCGAGGGCGAGCAGGCCGAGGAACTGCTCTTCGCTGAAGGGCGTCTCCTCGGCGGTTCCCTGGATCTCGACGATCCCGCCGCGTCCGGTCAGGACGAAATTGGCGTCGGCCTGGGCGGCCGAATCCTCGGCATAGTCGAGATCCAGCACCGGCTGCCCCTGCCACAGCCCGCACGAGACGGCCGCCACATAGTCGGTGAGCGGCATGGTCTTTACGACCTTGATGCGCATCAGGTGCTGCACGGCGAGATGCAGCGCGACGAAGCTGCCGGTGATCGCGGCGGTGCGGGTCCCGCCGTCCGCCTGCAGCACGTCGCAGTCGATCTTGATCTGGACCTCGCCCAGCGCCTTCAGGTCGGTGACGGCCCTTAGGCTGCGGCCGATCAGGCGCTGGATCTCCTGCGTCCGCCCCGATTGCTTGCCCCGGGCCGCCTCGCGGTCGGTCCGCTGGTCCGTGGCGCGCGGCAGCATGCCGTATTCGGCGGTCACCCACCCCTTGCCTGCCCCCTTCATCCAGCCCGGCACGCGGTCGTCCACGCTCGCCGTGCACAGGACATGGGTGTCGCCGAAGCGGACGAGACAGGAGCCTTCGGCGTATTTGTTGACGTCGACCTCGAGGGTCACGGGGCGCAGGGCGTCGAAGGCACGGCCGGACGGCCGGGCAGCGGCTGACATGACGGCTTTCCTTTGGTCAAGATTCGGCGCGCAAGCTATCCTGACTGGGCGACCGCGTCCACCGGGGCGCGCGCCGCGGGCCGTTGACTAGACACGCTGCGACCACCAAATAGCGTTCCGCCAAGCCATGGGACCGATTGCGTTTTCCGGACTGCAGAAAGACATGATCGCCGAGCTGAGCGAACGCTCACGCGACATCCTGCGGCATATCGTCGATGCCTATTGCGAGACGGGTGAGCCGGTCGGCTCGCGTACCCTGTCGCGGCGTCTGGGCATGACCCTGTCGCCGGCGACGATCCGTAACGTGATGGCCGATCTGGAAGAGGCCGGGCTGCTCTATTCCCCCCATACCTCGGCGGGCCGGGTGCCCACCGATCTGGGCCTGCGCCTGTTCGTCCACGGCCTCCTCGAGATCGGGGACCTGAGTGAGGACGAGCGGAAGAACATCGAGGCGCAATGCGCGGCGGCCGACCGCAGTCTCAACCAGGTCCTGGAGGAGGCGACGAGCGTCCTTTCCGGCCTGTCGAGCTGCGCGGGCCTGGTGCTCGCGCCCAAGACCGACCGGCCGCTGAAGCATATCGAGTTTCTGAACCTGGCGCCTGGCCGCGCCCTGGTCGTGATGGTGACGGAGGACGGCCTGGTCGAGAATCGGGTCGTCGAGGTGCCGCTGGGGCTGCCCTCCTCCACCCTCATCGCGGCTTCGAACTACCTGAACGCCCGGGTGGTCGGCCGGACGCTGGCCGAGGCCAAGGCCGACATCCTGGCCGAGATCGAGCACCAGAAGAGCCAGCTGGACCAGCTTGCGGCGAAGCTGGTAGAGGCGGGGCTCGCCCTCTATGGCGGCGCGAAGGACGAGATCGGCGGCACCCTGATCGTCAAGGGGCAGGCCCGGCTTCTTTCCGACGTGACCGCGATCAAGGACCTGGAGCGGATCAAGGCGCTGTTCGACGCGCTGGAGACCAAGGACGCGATGCTGCGCCTCCTGGAGGCCGCGAATCACGCCGAAGGGGTTCAGATCTTCATCGGGGCCGAGAACGAGCTTTTCAATCACGCCGGATGCTCGATGATCATCGCCCCCTATACCGACAGTCACGAGCAGATCGTTGGGGCGATCGGGGTCATCGGCCCGGCCCGCCTCAATTATGCGCGCATCATCCCGATGGTCGACTACACCGCGAAGGTCGTCGGCCGTCTGCTGTGGAACAAGAAGGACGAGCATCGAGCGGCATGATGGACAACGAAACGAGGAAGACCGAGGCGGAAGACGTCGAGACGACCGCCCCGTCCGACCAGGATGCCAACACGCGTCCGGACGCAGAGGAAGCCGAGGCGACGGCCGACGCGGCCGAAGAGGCGCCCGTCGAGGATCCTGAAATCGTCCGCCTGCGCGAGGAGAACGAACAGCTGAGGGACCAGGCTCTGCGCGCCCTTGCCGAGGTCGAGAATACCCGCCGCCGCGCCGAACGCGATCGCGAGGACACGGCGAAGTTCGCGATCGGCAAGTTCGCCCGAGACCTCCTGAACGTCGCCGACAATCTCCGCCGGGCGCTGGATGCCGTGCCGGCGGACGCGGACAATCCGGCGCTGAAGGCCCTGGCCGAAGGGGTGGAAGCGACCGAGCGCGAGCTGCTGGCCGCCTTCGAGAAGCACGGGCTGACGCGGATCGACCCCATCGATCAGAAGTTCGACCCGAACTTCCACCAGGCGATGTTCGAGGTGCCCAACTCCGGGAAGCTTCCAGGCACCGTGGTCCAGGTGATGATTCCGGGCTACGTCCTGAACGGCCGCCTGCTGCGGCCCGCCATGGTCGGGGTGGCGACCGGCGAGCCGCCGCAGAAGGTGGACACGCAGGCCTAGCCCGTGGAATGAAGTGCCGGGCGGATCCCCCGCCCGGCATGGGAGCCCCAGATGAAGAAGCCGACAGGCCAGACCCTTCTGCTCGCGATCGTGATGCTGGCCTTCCTGGCGGTTGCGGTCTGGTTCGCCGTCGACGCCTGGACCTCCATGGAATCGGCATCGCACCAGGCGAACCGCGTCACGTTCCACGGCTATATGGCGCTGCTGGTCGGCGGGATCGGCACCCTGGCCGTGGGGGTGGGGCTGATGGCGCTCGTCTTCTATTCCAGCCGAAACGACTACGACCAATAGGCCCCGGCTTCGCCGAAGGCCGGTCCGGGCCGGCGGACGATTGCGGGGGGGGGCGACGGCGGGGTGCTGTGATAGGCTCTGCCGCTCGGATTCTCGCCGCCACGCCGCCTCATCTCACGGGACACGGGAATGACCCCGCCGATCGCCCCTTTCAAGGGACCGGGTTCCACGCCGCCCGACCGGTCTCCGCCGATGTTCAACGTGCCGCCGGTCACGCTGTGCCTCCTGGCCGTGCTGCTGGCGGTCTTCCTGGTCCTGCGCTTCGCAGGTCCGGACCTGGTCGAAACGGTGCTCTGGTGGCTCAGCCTCATTCCGATGCGCATCGCCGCGGCCGTCGACGGTCCCTTCGGCGTCGAGACCGCGCTTGCGGCGGCGACGCTCGTCACCCATGCGCTCCTGCACCTGGACCTGCTGCACTTCATCGCCAATGCCGGCTTTCTCCTGGCGTTCGGCAGCGCGGTCGAGCGGGCGCTCGGCACCGGCGGCTATCTGCGGCTGATCCTGGCGAGCGCGGCCGGCGGGGCGCTTGCGCAGCTTCTGGCCGACTGGGGCCAGCAGGTCGTGATGTACGGCGCCTCGGGCGTCGTCTCCGGCTGCATGGGCGGCGTCGTCCGGCTGATGCTGTCGCCGGGCGCCCTGCCGCAGCGCCGGCGGACGGCGCTCAACCTCGTCGGCGTGTTCTTCGTCGTGAACCTGCTGTTCGCCCTTGTCGGCGGCCGCCTGATGGGGGTGGACGCCGACGTGGCATGGGAGGCACATATCGGCGGCTTCATCGCCGGCTTTCTCGTCGCCCGACGAGGGGCCGTGCGTTCGTTCTAGACCCGTTATAGACTGCCGCTTCCCGACGCAATGGAACGGAAACATCGCTCCGTCCCCTGGTTGCAGGGGCTCCGGGCCACGCCTATATCACGGAATGATCGGAAACCCGCCGCAATGCGGCAGACACCACGAGCCTTGAAGGGGATCGCGGGGGCGCCTTTATGGACAAGCCGGGGCTCCCGGGACTCTGCCGATGAACGAACGAGGACTAGATGGGCAAGGTAATCGGTATCGATTTGGGGACGACCAATTCCTGCGTCGCCGTCATGGAAGGGACGCAGGCGAAGGTCATCG
>JAJUFW010000678.1 GCA_029263555.1 Alphaproteobacteria bacterium | reverse complement strand
GCACCTGCCCGTCGGCGATGCCGGCAATCCACGACCCGATCAGAACGCCGACGGCGACGGCCGGCGCCCACATCTTCAAAAGATCCCAGTCCACGGCGCCCCGCTTGTGATGCGAGCGCAGGGACGAGAGCGACGTCACCAGGATCGTGGAAAGCGAGGTCCCGACGGCGATCTGCATGCGGATGGCCTGGTCGACGTCGAAGGCGTCGAGCAGGAGAAGCAGAGCCGGAACCAGGATCAGGCCGCCACCGACCCCCAACATTCCAGCCAGTAGGCCGGCACCGGCACCGGCGAGCAGCAGCGCGCCGACCAGAACGACAACGGTCGTGATATCGAAGTCCACGGGGGGAGATCTTTTACAGAAGGGAAGTGTGCACCCGGGCGGGCGCCGGAACAGATAGCCCTGACGGAATCCGGGTGCAACGGGGGAGGCCGGCGGCGTCCGCAAACCGGACCCGCCGCGGGCACATGGATGAAGCTAGGCCGGCTCGGGCGTCCAGCTTCCCTCGACGTCGGCCCGCGCATAGAGCCGTTCGACCAGGGCGCGGATCGCCGGATCGCATTCCAGCGCCTCGTTCATCCGCCTGAAGGTGCGCGTGCGGGTGACGCCGTGTTCCCGCCAGCTCTTGCCGCCGGAGACCACGTTCTGCCCGAAGGCCTGAAGACGGTCGAGCGCTCGCGCAAACCGCGCCTCGTTGGTCCGGCCCTCCTCGAACTCCCGCCACCAGCCGTCGACCCGGTCGCGCAGATCCGGAGGCAGCATTGCGAACAAGCGCTTCGCGGCCTCGTCCTCGCGCGCCGCCTGATCGGCCATCGCGGCATCGTCATAGGCAAAGGTGTCGCCGGCGAAGATCTCGACCAGATCATGGACCAGAATCAGCGCGAGCGTACGCCCGATATCCACGTCGAAGCCCAGCTCGTCCTTCAGCAGCAGCGCGTAGAGCGCCATGTGCCAGGTGTGCTCGGCATCGGTTTCCCGCCGGCTGCCATCGGTCAGATAGTTCTGCCGGACGATCTGCTTGAACCGATCGGCAAACAGGAGGAAGTCGTGGATCTGCTCCAGACGACCTGTCTTTTCCGTCATTCCGTGTCCTACCAAAGCTCGCTGCGCGGACGCAGCCCCAGATGTTCCTCCACCCGGCGGCGCGTCGCGTCGGTCGCATCCGCCGGAAGATCGGTCAAGGGAAAGAAGCGCGATTCGGCGATCTCGGTCGAATTGCAGGGGATCGTCCGCCATCGGCGGACCACGAACAGCGCCACGTGGTCCGACTGCGCCTCCATGAAATTGGCGAAGAGTCCGATCGGCCCTTCCATCTCGGCAGGGTCGACGCCCGCCTCCTCCCGGGCCTCCCGACGGGCGGCCTCTTCCAGCGTTTCCCACCGCTTGACGCCGCCGCCCGGAAAGTACCAGCCGGGACGATAGGTGTGCCGGACGAGCAGGACCTGCCCCTGCCCGTCCAGGATCATGGTGCGCACCCCGAGCGTGACCGGCACCCGGACCTTCATATAGCCTTGATGGAGGCGGTAGAGCAGCCGCGGGACCGCGCTGTTCTTGTAGAGCGAGATGAGCGCCATGGCCGGAGAAAACCCTCTTGCGCCGGTGCCGTCAATGCCCCGGCGGAATTGCGGCACCCCGCCCCATCCGAATACGTCCATATTCTGGGCCGGGCGGAACGAGAAGCGCCGGAAGCCTGTTAGATGGACCAAAACCGGCACATTCCGACGGAGTCGAAGATGCTCGGCTGGTCACTTCTCTTCTTCATCGTGGCAATCGTCGCGGCGGTCTTCGGTTTCGGCGGAATTGCCGAG
>JAJUFW010000311.1 GCA_029263555.1 Alphaproteobacteria bacterium | reverse complement strand
GGGCCCGAGGGCTGCATCTATTACGAGATCTTCGCCCCGGCCCGCCCGGATCAGCTTCCGGGCTGGGTCGGATCCTCGCCGATGCGCTTCGACTGACGGCAGGACCGCTCGCCGACCCGTCGGCGGCCGCCCGGCCGCAAAAAGGGGACTCCGTCTTTCCGCCCGGCCGGCTTGCGAAGCCGGCCGGGCGGAAGCGATCGCGAATCAGGCGGCGAGCGGCGCGCTCCGCAGCCCCTTCAGCTGCAGTAGGGCGAAGACCGCGCCGACCAGCGCCTGGGCCGCGACGAAGAGCACGCCCGGGAGGTTGGGAGAGACGACGCCCGCGGCCAGGATGACGAAGCTTGCCGCCGCCCACAGGATGTTGACGATCGCGACGTCCAGCACCAGGAGACGGGGGGCGGCCCCCCGGCGGATGATCGCGAAAAGCAGGATCACGAACGGCACCAGGCTGATGCCGGCCCAGGAGAGCAGCGCGGCCGGCAGCGACAGCAAGGGCCCGAGCATCCCTGCCCCGGCGATCATGAGGAAAGCGGCCGCGCCGCTGACGATCGCATCGGCCAGAATTACCTTGCGCAGGAAGGGCGGGAGGGTGAGCGCCATGGGTCGGGTTCCTCGACAGGCGGAAGTTCGGGCCCGGCCCGTTTCGGTTCGCGGGGCCGGGTCGACGGGAACCTTGATCCCTTCGGGGAACGACGGCGATGACGTGAAAGGTAATCGCCCTTCGGCCGGGCCGACGGTAGGTTTTCCTCCATGGAAACGATGATCGATCACCCGGCCCGGGGCCAGGTCGGCGACCTCCTTCGCACATGGCGGCACCGTCGCCGCCGGAGCCAGCTGGATCTCGCGCTCGACGCCGGCATCTCGCAGCGGCATCTGAGCTTCATCGAAAGCGGGCGGTCCGTCCCCTCCCGCGGCATGCTGCTGCGGCTTTCGCAGCATCTCGACCTTCCCTTGAGGCAGCGGAACCGCCTGCTGCTCGCCGCCGGCTACGCGCCGTCTTTCCCCGAACGCAGGCTCGACGATCCGGCGCTCGAGCCCGCCATGGCGGCGGTGCGGCGGGTGCTCGACCGCCATCTTCCCAATCCCGCGATCGCGATCGACCGGCACTGGACCATGCTGGCGGCGAACGCCGCAATCGCGCCGCTTCTGGAGGAGATCGAGGACCGCACGCTCTTAGAAGCGCCGGCAAACGCCCTGCGGCTCAGCCTTCACCCCAGGGGCCTTGCGCCCCGCATCCTGAACCATGCCGAATGGCGGGAGCACGTGCTGGAACGGCTGCGCCGGCTGGGCGAACAATCCGCGGATCCCGTGCTGGCCGCGCTGGAAGAGGAGCTTGCCGTCTATCCCGCCCCGCAGGAGCGCCCGCGGGCCGTCCCGGACCCGGGCGGCATGATCGCCATACCGCTGCGCCTGAAGCTTCGGGGCACGGAGCTTGCCTTCATCACCACGACCACCGTGTTCGGCGCGCCGCTGGACGTGACCCTGTCGGAGATCGCGATCGAGAGCTTCTTCCCGGCCGACGAGGCGACCGCCCGCTTCCTGGCGGAGAGCCGTCCCCCGATCGGCGCGGCAAGCTGAGCCTGCCCCTTACCGGACGAACGCCGATCCGACGGGCTGCCGGTTGAAACGCGCCCGGTAGGCGGCGGGACTGGTCCGGAGCTGCTTCCGGAAATGGTGACGCATGGTCGCGGCGGAACCGAAGCCGGTCGAAACGGCGATGTCCTCCAGCGAGGCCCGGTTCTCCTCCAGAAGCTCGCAGGCGCGCGCCAGGCGTTCCCGCGTCAGCCAGGCATGCGGCGGAACGCCCGTCACCTCGGCGAAGCGGCGCTGGAAGGTGCGCGCGCTCATCCCGGCGCGGCGGGCGAGCGCGGCGATGGTGTGCGGCTGGTCCAGGTTCCGCCGCATCCAGTCGATCACGCCGCCGAGCCGGGGCGACACCCGTTCGACCGGCACGGGCAGGGGCACGAACTGGGCCTGGCCGCCGTCCCGGTGCGGCGGCACGACGAGGCGGCGCGCCACCTCGTTGGCCATGGCCGGCCCGAAATCCCGGCGCACCACATGCAGGCAAAGATCGATGCCGGCGGCGCTGCCCGCCGCCGTCAGGACGTTGCCGTCCTCGACATAAAGCACGTCCGGCACGATGTGGACGGCGGGATAGGCGCGGCGGAGCGGATCGGCATGGCGCCAATGGGTCGTCGCCCGGCGCCCGTCCAGAAGCCCCGCCGCGGCCAGCACCTTGATCCCCGAACAGAGCGACATGACCCGCGCGCCCTGCCCATGGGCTTCCCGCAGGGACGCGATCAGCGCCGCCGGCACCTCTTCCTCGATGCCGCGCCAGCCGGGCACGACGATCGTGTGCGCCTGCCGCAAAAGCGCAGGTCCGCCATCGGCCAGGATGGCGACGCCGGCCCAGGTGCGGAGGGGTGGCGGATCGACCGCGGCGACCGCGAACCGGTCCCAGCCATCGCCCGCCTCGGGCCGCGGCAGGCCGAAGACCTCGTAGGCGATGCCGAATTCGAAGAGGCAGAGGCCGTCATAGGCGAGGGCGACGACCAGGGGGCCCTGCGTGGATCCGGTCGGGTTTGGCATGATCTTTACGCTATATGGCATTCATGCCGATTGTAAATGCAGGACCCGGCCGGCTCTCATCGGGGTCTTCCGACTTTCGAAGGAGGCCGCTCCCGTGCCGAACGCCGTGACCGAGATTCCCGCCGCCCCGCCGGAGCTGGCGCTTGCCCGATTCGAGGAGCAGTTCCGGTACGAGACCGACTGCTGGGACGTCCATGAAGCCCTTGCCGACGGCTCGCCCGGCTTCGTCCTTCTGGACGTCCGGGGGCCGGAGGCCTTCGCCCGGGGCCACGTTCCGGGGGCGATCCACCTGCCCCACCGGAAGATCATCGCCTCCAGGCTTTCCTTCTGGCCCCCGGACACGCTGTTCGTCGTCTATTGCGCGGGCCCACATTGCAACGGCGCGGCCCGGGCGGCCGTGCGCCTGGCGCGGCTGGGCCGGCCGGTGAAGATCATGACCGGCGGCATCACCGGCTGGCTCGACGAGGGGTTCGAGCTGGCGAAGTCGGCCGACCCCATTTCCGGCGGTGGAGCGGATGCGGCCGAATCGGTCCAGGAGGCGGCCCGATAGGCAGCATCGGGACTTTTCGTTGGTCTTTTCCGTGCGGCGGAGTCATTGATCGGTGCGCAGCATGCGGCTCCCGGCCCGGTAAAGGGCTGGAGCCGATGGTTCCACGGCGCCGGCACAGCCAGGCCGGACGCGCTTCGTCAACTTCGGGAAAGGAACCGGACCAATGCCTGTCAACGTCCTCTACACCACCTCCGCCCGCGCCAGCGGCGGCCGCGACGGCCAGGCCGGCACGACCGACGGCTCGTTCGAGGTCAAGATGTCGACCCCGAAGGAACTCGGCGGCAAGGGCGGGGACGGCGTCAACCCCGAACAGCTTTTCGCGAGCGGGTACGCCGCCTGCTTCCTGGGCGCGATGAAGGCGGTCGCCGCCAAGGGAGGCCCGAAGGTTCCGGACGACGCGACCGTCACCGCGACCGTCGGCATCGGCCCGCGCTCGGAAGGCGGGTTCGGGCTCGAGGTGGCGCTGGCCGTGTCGCTGCCGGGGATCGACCGGGCCGCCGCCGAGGACCTGGTCGCGAAGGCCCACGAGGTCTGCCCCTATTCCAATGCGACCCGCAACAACATCGACGTGAAGCTGAGCGTCGTCTGACCGGAGGCGGGCCCGGGCATCCCGTCAGGCGGGACCGGGCCCCCGTTCAGCGCTCCAGATCCACGACGATCCGTCCGCGGACCCTGCCCGCCAGCAGCTCGCCCGCCAGGGGGACGACTTCGTCCATCGCGACCACCCGCGTCATGAGATCGAGCCTGACGAGGTCGAGGTCGCGCGCCAGCCGGTCCCAGGCGGCCCGGCGATCCGGCATCGGGCGGTAGACGCTGTCGATGCCGGCCAGGGTGACGCCGCGCAGGATGAACGGCGCCACGGTGCCCGGGAAGTCCATCCCCTGGGCAAGGCCACAGGCGGCGACGGTTCCGCGGTACTTCACCCCGGCGCAGGCATTGGCGAGAGTATGGCTGCCGACGCTGTCTATCACCCCCGCCCAGCGCTGTGGCCGAAGCGGCTTTCCGGGGCCTGAAAGCGTTTCCCGGTCGATGATCTCGCCGGCGCCGAGGGCCCGGAGATAATCGGCCTCCTGCGGACGCCCGGTCGAGGCGACGACACGATAGCCCAGCCGGGCGAGGAGGGCGATCGCCATGCTGCCCAGCCCGCCCGCCGCGCCCGTGACCAGGACCTCGCCGCTGTCCGGCGTGACGCCGTGGGGCGCGCGCGCCAGGCTCGCGGGCATCGCCGTGTATCCCGCGGTGGCGACCGCCATGGCCCGGGCCGG
>JAJUFW010000422.1 GCA_029263555.1 Alphaproteobacteria bacterium | reverse complement strand
ATCCGCCCACGGTCGTGCTGGAAGGACGGCTGGGGTCAGGGGGGCTGGAGGCCGTCCGGGGGAGATTCGACGGGGGGCGGCTTGTTCTCGAAAATCCTTCACTCGATCTGATCGGCATCGGCGGCAGCTTCGAAGGGGCGGCAGGCAGCCTGCTGCCGCTCGAGGTCCGATGGCAGGTCGATACGGCGCGCTACGGCGGCGAGCGTCCGGTGCTAGTGCCGGTCCATCTGTCGGGAAGCGTGACCGCGGATGGAGAGGAGCTGGTTTTCGAGGGGCAGGGCGTTGGGGCAGGAGGGGCGTTGACGCTGGAGCTCGACGGCAGACACCGCTTCGGAACCGGAGGGTGGGTGAATTTCCACATGGACCCGGTGAGCTTCGCCCCCGGCGTCCGCCAGCCTGCCGATCTGTTTCCGGTCCTGGCACAGGCCGATCTCATGGATGTCGGCGGAACGGCATCCGGCTCGGGTCGCTATGGCTGGGGCGACCGCGCCGGCTCCTCCGCCCGGGCGACGCTTGAGGATTTCAGCTTCGCGACCTCCTTCCTGTCCGCCTCGGGCCTGTCGGCCGAGCTGCGCGCCGACAGCCTGATGCCGCTCGTCCTGCCGCCAGGACAGCGGATCGCCGTCGCCGGCGTCGATGTCGGGGTGCCGCTCGGCGCCGGAAGCGCGAGCTTCGGTCTGTCGGCCGACGGACGGCTGACCGTCCCGGACCTGAAGATCGACTGGGCGGGCGGAACCCTCTGGGCCGAGCCCATCGATCTCTCTTTCAAGGACCGGGAGCAGCGGGCCGTCCTGCGGGCGGAAGGGGTCGATCTCTCCGTCCTTCTGGCACCGGTGCCCGTCGACGGGCTGGAGGCCAGCGGGCGCATCGAGGGACGGTTGCCGGTACGACTGGAAAACGGATCGATCTACATAGATGATGCGATGCTGACGACGTCCGGGCCCGGTACCATCCGGTACCGGCCGGGGATGTCGGCCATTCCGGTGGGGGCGGAGAACGGGGGCATGGCCTTGCTGCTTGAGGCGCTCGAGGACTTCCGGTACGAGCGGATTTCCGTTCGGCTGAGCGGACCGGTCGGCGCGGACATGACGGGGCGGGTGGAGATTCGGGGCGCCAATCCCGGCCTCTACGATGGCTATCCGATCGCTCTCAACGTCAATCTGTCGGGGGCGTTGGGAGATCTTCTCCGGAACGGACTTGCGGGATCGCGATACGCCAGGCAGGCGGAAGAATATTACCGGGAGGGGCTGCAGTAGGGCAGGCTTCTCAAGGGATCCGGGCGACGATATCGAGGAAATCATCAAGTGAAAGATCCAGGACTGGACGCCGCCGAAGGGCGGGCACCTTATCAGCATTCCGGCGGCCGGCGCGTGTTCATCACCGGCGCGGCCGCCATGGCGGCCGCGGCCTGCTCTCCCAGCGTCCGGGTGGAACCGCCCGACCGGCCGATCGAAATCAATCTGAACGTGAAGATCGAGCAGGAGGTCCGCATCCGGATCGACCGGGAGCTCGAAGAGATCTTCGCCGAGAACCAGGACATTTTCTGAAGACCGGGACGATGCTGGACAGAAGACTTTTCCTTGGGGGAATCGCGATCACGGCCGCCCTGGGCATGGCGTCGGGACCGGCCGTCGCCCAGAGCCTGGATCAGGCGAAGGCGGCCGGCCTGATCGGTGAGATGCCGAACGGCTATGTCGGCGTGGTTCAGGGCGGCGGGGATGTGCAGGCGCTGGTCGACCGGGTCAATGCCGAGCGCCGGGCCCGCTATCGGGAGGTCGCGGGGAAGAACGGCGTTCCGCTGGCGGTCGTGGAGACGCAGGCCGGCGCAAGGCTGATCGCGCGCGTGCCTCGCGGCCAGTTCGTGATGAACGCTGCCGGCCGGTGGGAACGCCGCTAGGATCGCGGCTTCAGGTGAGGGCGCAGCGGTCCGCGGTGACGACGACGAAGCTGCGCTCCCCCTCCACGATCGTGAAGCGGTATTCGTGCTCGCCCAACACCACGGAATGGTGCAGCGGCAGTTGTCCCGTGGTTTCCGACTGCTCTCCGCCGATCGTCGTGAAGGTGATCTTCACGGGCTGCGCCGGATCGTACCAGCCCTGCGGCTTACCGGCCTCGTCGCGGGCATTGGTGCCCATGCCGGTCACGGTGATCCGGCCATCGGCGAAGCCGACGGACGTATTCGCGCCCTGATAGATCGGTGTCGGCACGATGAACCGCTTGGTCTCCGGCGCGCCGCAGTCGCGAACCTGGTCGGCCGCGTTGATGAAGAAGGCGAGCCGGTCTGCCTCGACGCCCTTTTCCAGCTGTTGCGCCACGAGCTGTGCCAGCTCGCGGACGGCACCGGACGGCACCTCGCGCTCGAAGCGGGCCAGGAGTTCCTGGTACTGGACTTCCGCCGTGCGGGTAGCCGCCTCCAGCCGGATTGCCGTCTGCTGCAGATCCACCTTCTCCGCCCGCAGCGTTTCGACTTCCTGTTCCAGGCTCTGGTGCCGTCCGCGCATCTGTTCGACACCGATCTGATAGGCGAGGGCCGAGGTCGCGCCGATGGTCGCCAGGAACAATCCCGTTCGGGCGATCCTGGCCCAGATCCGGCGGCGGTAGCGGCGGTCGGGGTCGTAAAGGCCGAGCGACATGCAGGAAACCGAATTGACTACGAGTGATGAAAAGGTCCGATGGAAGACCGGCCATGCGGCCGGTTGCGCGCAACAACTAAGGCAATCCGCCCGCCAATGCCAGACCCTGTGAGGGCGGTGCCGGCCCCGCGAGCACCGTATTGTCCGTTCCGCCGGGGGCTTGTTAAGGTGCCTTAAGACAGAAGAATGTCCGCTTCAGGGGCGGCGCAAGCCTAGGAGACTTCCATGGTCGGCACGATCGATCACTTCATCGACGGCAAGATTGTCCGCGGACAGAGCGGCCGCTACGGAGACGTGTTCAACCCGGCGACGGGAGAGGTCAGCGGCCGTGTGGCGCTTGCCTCTCGCGAGGAGGTCGGGAACGCGATCAAGGCCGCCGAGGATGCGCTGCCCGGCTGGGCGCTGACCCCGCCGCTTCAGCGCGCCCGGGTCATGTTCCGGTACAAAGCCCTGCTCGAGAAGCACATGGACGAGCTTGCCGCCATCCTGACCGCCGAGCACGGCAAGGTGCTGTCGGACGCCCGCGGGGAGGTGCAGCGCGGCCTTGAGGTCGTGGAGTTCGCCTGCGGCATCCCGCATCTTCTCAAGGGCGACTTCACCGAGAATGTCGGCGGCGGGATCGACAGCTATTCCGTGCGGCAGCCGGTCGGCATCTGCGCCGGGATCACGCCATTCAACTTCCCGGCGATGGTCCCGCTGTGGATGTTCCCGATTGCCCTGGCCTGCGGCAATACCTTCGTCCTGAAGCCGT
>JAJUFW010000430.1 GCA_029263555.1 Alphaproteobacteria bacterium | reverse complement strand
CACCGCGGCCAGCACGATGAAGAGCTGGTAGCCCCAGAACACGAACTCCGCGGCGAAGCCGCCGAACAGCGGCGCCCGGCAGGTCCGCTGCACCACGTAGAACGAGGTGCCGATCAGCATGCAGCCGCCGAAGGCGAAGATGACCCCGCTGGTATGGAGCGGCCGCAGCCGGCCGAAGGTCGTCCAGGGCTGATCGAAGTTGAGGTCGGGGAAGGCGAGCTGCAGCGCGATGAACACGCCCATCGCCATGCCCACGACCGCCCATATCAGCGCCGCGATGATGAACTTTCTCACGACATCGTCGTGGTAGCGCGGCGCTCTGGCTGTCGCCGTAGGTTGCATCTTCAGGAATCCTCCAGGGTCGCCGCCCCCCGGGGCGGTCTGGTCGACCCTGCTCATAGAACCCCGGTGCCCCGTCTTCTTTGATCTGGATCAAAGAGAGGGAGGGTGGCGGCCTCTATAGACGGGCAGTCGCGCCCGGCGAACCGCCCGGCGCCGCAAGATCAGGGAGAAAGCCCCTTGCCCAGAGATATCGACATCGTCGTACCCCCTGCACAGCGGTACACCGTGCCGCTGGCCGAGTCGGGCCTGTTCCAGGTCCTCTTCGCCTTCTCCATGGGCTGCCTCGCCCTGTTCGGCGTCCTCCTTGCCGGGGGGGCCGAGGACGGCTATGCGCGCTTTGCCGGGTTGCTGTTCATGGCCTTCGCCGGCCTGATATCGGTCCGCTACTTCGCGCGCCGAGGCTGATCGGGCCAAGGATACGTCTTCCCTGCCCGGCGGTGGATCCGCAGATCGTTCCGGACACTTAACATTCGGGCCCGGAAATCGGATAAAGTCTCTCCGCCGGGCCCGCGGTTCACGTCCCGGGCCGGCGACCGGCCCGCGTCATGCGCGTGCCCCAGCCAGTGAACGGGAGGCGAATCCAGAATGTCCATCCAAGAGAACGCGGTTCCGGCCGTGCTGAGCGAGTCGGAGAAGAAGCTGAAGTCGACGGCGTTGGTCGTCTACGTGCTCTATCTCCTATCCTGGATCATCGGCATCACCGGGCTGATCGGCGTCATCATCGCACACATCAAGAAATCCGATGCCGCCGGCACCGCGTTCGAAAGCCACTTCTCGAACCAGATCAAGATCTTCTGGATCGGCCTTCTGCTCGCAATCGTCGGGGCGCTTACGACCTTTTTCGTGATCGGCTGGCTGATCCTAGGGATCGCGGCAATCTGGGTCCTGTACCGCACGATCAAGGGCCTGCTGCGGGCTATCGACGGGAAGGCCTACGGCTGACCGTACGGGGACAAGCCGTCGGCGGTCCTCGGCGACGGCTTACGGCCCCGATCCGGACCCGGATCCTCGGGCGGATGCGGCCTGCCATATTTCACAGCAATGACATGCTATATGACGCGACACGCATAGCACATATGTGTTTTTGAATTTGACAGCCGGCCCGGGATGCGGGAATTCTCGGGTCCATGGTCGTCGGTCGACCCGCGGCAATTTGACGGGAGCAGCTTGCGCCGCGTTACCAAACGCTAAAGCGCCACGAAGCGACTTCGTGGTCCCCTCACGAGACGAAGGAGACCCGGATGACACGAATGTCCCATTTCCCCCGCGCCTTCCGCACCGGCTGCCGTAACGGCTGACCTTTCCCCCGCGCGCGGGACATGCCTTCCCATGCATCGCCGTTCCTTCTTCCGAAAGGCCCGCAGCCGACGGACGGAACCCGATCTCGCCTCCGCGCCCTGAGGCATGGATGCGCGGTCCGCCCGGGCGGGCGACGCCGCCGAAGCCGCGCCTCCGGCCGGATCGGGGCCCGAGCTCCCATGTCATCGTCGGCCGCCTTGCAGGCCGCCTGGAAGGCGCCGGCTCTCCCCGACCCCTCCACCCCTGATCTGCAGAGTCCTGAAGCATGACCAAGCTACGCACCCTTGCCCTATCCTCGGCCCTGATCCTCGGTTCCGTCGGCGCCGCCGGCGCCGACCCGATCCGCGTCGGCGTCACCGCCGGGCCGCACGCCGAAATTCTGGAAGTCGTCAAGCAGGTCGCGGCCGAGCGCAATTTCGAGATCGAGGTCGTCGAGTTCACCGACTACGTCATCCCGAACGACGCCCTGGCCCATGGCGAGATCGAGGCCAATTCCTTCCAGCACGAGCCCTATCTCATCAACCAGATCGAGAAGACCGGCTGGGACCTCGTGCCGGTCGCGCTGACGATCGCCTCGCCCATGGGCTTCTATTCCGAGAAGTACAAGAGCTTCGACGAGATCCCAGACGGCGCGCTGGTGGCGATCCAGAACGATCCGACGAACGGCGCCCGATCGCTCTACCTCCTGCAGGCGCACGGCATCATCAAGCTGAGCGACGATGCCGGGCTGGACGCCGGGCCGGCGGACATCGTCGAGAACCCGAAGAACCTTGAGTTCATCGAACTGGACGCGGCGCAGTTGCCCCGCTCGCTGCCGGACGTCGACGCCGCGGCCGTGAACAACAACTATGCCGTGCAGGCCGGCCTCGATCCGATGAAGGACGCGATCATCCTGGAGGACCTGGAGACCCCCTACACCAACATCCTGGCGGTCCGGGCCGAGGACAAGGACGAGCCCTGGGTCCAGCAGCTGATCGACGCCTATCACTCCGAACCGGTCGCCAAGTTCGTCAACGAGCGCTTCAAGGGCACCTACGTTCCGGTCTGGTAAGCCTGGTCCGGACAGTCGACGGGCGGATGGGAAGAACCCCGTCCGCCCTGCCGGCACCCGGGCCAAGCGGGTGCCGGAACCAACAGCCTACAGCCAAGGGCCCCGCGGCTTCGCCCGCCCGTGTCCGTGAAGCGCATACCCATGAAGATACTCGTCACCGGCGCCTCGGGATTCCTCGCCACCCGCCTGATCGGCCGTCTGCTCGAAGACGACGCGCCACTGGCCGCGCTCGGCGGCAAGGTCGGGCGGATCCATGCCCTGTCCCGCCGGCCGCCCGAGATCCGGGACGACCGCGTCGAGCCCGTCGCCGAAGACTTCACGACCAGCGAGCGGCTTCCCGCCCTGATCGCGGAGGCCGATCTCGTCTTCCATCTTGCGGCCGTGGTGTCAGCCGAGGCCGAGACGGATTTCGACAAGGGATACGCCGTGAACGTGGACGGCACGCGCCGACTGCTCGAGGCGTGCCGCGCCAGGGCCGCGGCCGGCCGGCCGGTCCGGCTCGTCTTCTCCAGCTCCGCCGCCGTCTATGGCGGACCGCTGCCGCCGCTCGTTCCCGACGACCATCATCTGACCCCGCAGACGTCCTACGGCGCCCAGAAGGCGATCGGCGAGCTGCTGGTCGCGGACTAT
>JAJUFW010000153.1 GCA_029263555.1 Alphaproteobacteria bacterium | reverse complement strand
GGTGGCCCGCGTTGTCTGGGTGGCGAGATTCTTGACTTCGCTCGCCACAACCGCGAAGCCCTTGCCGGCATCACCGGCCCGGGCCGCCTCTATCGTCGCATTCAGCGCGAGCAGGTTGGTCTGTGCGGCGATATCGGTGATCAGGTCGACGATTTCGCCGATCTTGCTGGTCGTCATCACCAGACCGTTCACCGTTTCGGATGTCCGCTCGGCATCTCCGACGGCCCTGGTCGAGAGTTCCGCAGATCTGGTCACCTGGGCCGCGATCTCCCGAATGGAGCCGGCCATTTCGTCGCAGGCGGAGGCGACCGTCTGGACATTCACCGACGCCTGGGCCGATGCCGTCGCGACCGCGGAGGCCTGGGCATTGGTCCGTTCAGACGTCGTGCTGAGGGTGCGGGCGGCCGCTTCCAGTTCGGACGCCGCGGAAGACACAAGGTCGACGATGCTGCCGACGCTACCTTCGAAATGACTCGCAAGCTCCTGCAGGGCCTGGCGCTTCTGGGCCGCTGCGCTCCGTTCGGCCTCGGCCTGTTCGGCGCGCAACCGCTCCATCTCGATCGCATTTTCCTTGAAGACCTGAACGGCCTTGGCCATCGCTCCCACCTCGTCGCGGCGGGTCGTGTGCGGGACATCGACGGTATTGTCGCCCGAAGCCAGACGCTGCATGACCCCGGTCATGCGGGTGATCGGCGTGCCGATCGCACGCGCCAGGATCCAGCATTGGATTGCGGAGGCGACGAGCGCGACTACTGCGGCAAGCAGCAGCATGGACTGGGCCGTATCCATGGCTGTCTGCTGCTCGGCATTCCGTGCGTCCAGCAGGTTGCGTGAGAACTCGGCCATCTCGGCGACGATCTGGCGGATGCTGTCCATCGCCTGCTTGCCGGATCCGCTTGCCTCCATCTCCCAGGCCTGTTCGCGGGTCGCCGCATCGGCCGCGAGCGCGATCTCGCGTTCGGCCACGACTTCCCGCCAGTTGTCGGCATGTTCCTTGAGCCTGTCCAGTCGCTCCTGCTGCTCGGGTTTGGACATCAGGCGCCGAGCATCCGCCAGCGCCTGCTCGAAGCGTTCACGTCCGTCGTAGTAGGGGGCGAGAAAGCTCTTGTCACCTGAGATTACATACCCACGCAACCCCGTTTCCTGATCGGCCATGCTCGCCATCACCATCTCCAGGGCGCTGAGCACCTTGTAGGTGTTCTGGGTCAGGGCGGTCGTCTCCTCGACGAAGGTCAGCTTCTGGTAGACGAGCGTGCCGATACCCGCCAGCAGCACGATGACGGACGCGAAGGACAGGATCAGCTTTCGCGAGATCTTGAGGTTGGTGAGGAAGCTCATGGATCGGAATACCCAGCGGC
Organism: Alphaproteobacteria bacterium; assembly: GCA_029263555.1. Lineage (GTDB taxonomy): Bacteria > Pseudomonadota > Alphaproteobacteria > DSM-16000 > Inquilinaceae > JAJUFW01. The sequence goes on along the minus strand of JAJUFW010000153.1, from coordinate 5,671 downwards.
CCGGCGTAGCCTACCCGATGCACCACGCCCGGGTTTCTGGCCGTCGCAGGCTCCTTCGATATGCCCGCATTGTTAACACATCATTGAATGCGAGAAAAATTCGCGGCGAATTATCTCAAGTTGCTCACGGAACGCAGACGGAAACAGGAGCGATCCGTGCCGCTGCAACGAATACCGTGGCGTCGCCCCCCACGAAACAACGTTCGTTCACGCGGCGGCTCACACGTTCCTGCATCATTGAATCCGGGCTTCTTCGCGGTGCGCCTTCGGGCGCTGAACCTGATGGAACCGACGATGACCATGGCCAAGTACAGACACGAGCTTCCCCAATTGAGCGACAGGCTTTTCCTGACGGACGGGGGAATCGAGACAACCTTGATCTTCCACGAAGGGGTGGACCTGCCCTGCTTCGCCGCCTTCGACCTCTTGAAGGACGAGAAGGGGACCGAGGTGCTGCGCGCCTATTACGGCCGCCATGCCCGGATCGCCCGGCAGAACGGCGTGGGCTTCATCCTGGAAAGCGCCACATGGCGGTCCAGCCCGGACTGGGGCGAGAAGCTCGGCTATTCGGCCCAGGATCTGGAGGCCGCCAACCATAAGGCGATCGAACTTCTGTTCGAACTGCGGGAGGAGTTCGAGACGCCGGCGTGCCCGATGGTGATCAGCGGCTGCATCGGACCGCGCGGGGACGGCTACGATCCCGGCCGGGTGATGACGGCGGAGGAGGCAGAGGCCTATCACTCGACCCAGGCGAGGGTCTTTGCGGCCGCAGGCGCCGACATGATCGCGGCCGTCACCATGACCAACATCCCCGAGGCCGTCGGCATCGTGCGCGCCGCGCGGGCCCACGGCCTGCCTTCGGCAATCTCCTTCACGGTCGAGACCGATGGCCGGCTGCCCACCGGCGACACCCTGGCGGACGCGATCGCGTCCGTCGACGAGGAGACGAGCGGCGGTCCGGCCTACTACATGCTGAACTGCGCCCATCCGACCCATTTCGACGCGGTCCTGGACGGCGAGTGGACGCGGCGGATCAGGGGGCTTCGCTGCAACGCCTCCCGCCGCAGCCATGCCGAACTCGATAGTGCGCCGGATCTGGACGCGGGCGATCCGGTGGAGCTGGGCCAGCAGTACCGCGATCTCCGCCGGCGCCTTCCGCAACTCACCGTGCTCGGCGGCTGTTGCGGCACGGATCATCGCCATATCGAGCAGATCTGTCTTGCCTGCAGCGAGACCGTCTGACTTTCCAACACCGGGTCGGGTCCGCCGGGCGGCATGGCGGCGGTCCGGCCGGCTTCGCCAGGGTCAATCGCTGTGCGGGACGGCGGCGAACAGGTCGTGCCGGGAAAGCGGTCCGGAAATCTGCCGGACGGCCTCCAGGTCGGGGGCGGCATAGAGCCGTATCGCCCGGGTCCGGTCCAGGGAGACGAAGTCGGCGATGACGATCGCCCCGTTTCCGGGTGACAGTGGTTCTGCCTCCGTTCCGGCCGGCCGGACATCCGGACTCTGGAACTCGGCCGGCGGCTCATGGCGGCTGATCGCCAGGGGGCCGTCGGTCCATGGCCAGTCGCGGCGTGTGAAGCCGTCCCTGTAGAACGAAGCCGCCGTCCAGGCCCTCAGGTTATCCGGAGCGCCCAGATGGCGGACGGCCCGGCGGACCGCCTCGGCATCCGGCGCTTCATAGAGGCAGAGCGCGCGCAGGCCGCTGGCCGAGACGCCATGCACCAGGGGCGTGCATTCGTAGAGGTCGAGGCACCACCGGTCCTCCTTCTCCTGCGATAGAAGGTCCTCGATGCGGAGCGGGATTGCCTGCTCGGTCTCGAAGATCACGGGGACCATCGGGATTTCCTCCGTTCAGGTCGCGGCTGCGGGCTCGGCCAGCGCGGCGCCGGCTCGTCTCCTGACGGCTTCCGCTAGCGTTCCGTCCGCCAGCAGGCGGAGCCGGTCCTGCCACGGGCGTTTGTCCTCGCCGGTCCGGTAGGCCACCTCCACCAGCATCGCGAGGGCCCAGGCCTGGCCGCTCCGGCGGTTGAGGGCGGTGGATGCCTCCAGGGCCTCTTCGGCCAGGCGGCGGGCAGGAGCGATCAGGCCTCGGTCCAGGAGGACCTGGGCCGCGATCACGGCGGCGAAGGTGATACGGTGCTTGGAGTCCGCGCTGCGCAGGGCGTTCATCGCGCGGTCGAATGCGGCGAGGTCGCCGGACTGGGATCTTGCTTCGCAGCAGATGGCGTGCAGCGCCTCGGCGAAGGGCTGCTCGCTGCCCGGACGGATTCTAGCGGCCAGGGCCATGAGTTCGGCAGAAAGCGCGCAGGCGGCAGTCCAGTTCTCCTGCTCGATCTCCAGGGTGGCGAGATGCTCGAGCGCCAGGAACTCGCTCAACCGGTCGCCCTGCTGGCGGGCCAGAAGACGCGCCAGCCGGAACTGCTGCCGGGCTTCGTCGACCTGTCCGCGATAGGCGGCCAGCAGGCCGGCCGCATCCGCGATCGCGGTCGACGTCGCGCCGTTGCGCCGTGCCAGCTGCTCCGCTTCGATGACGAGGGCGCCGGCCGTGTCGAGGTCGCGCTCCAGCATGGCGAGGCAGCGTGCGGCTTCCGCCAGCGCGACGACGCGCTCCCCGTCGCCTGCGACCCGGCTCACCAGCTCGGAATGCAGCGTGTCGCGTCGGGCGTCCGACCACGCGCCCTTCGCCCAGCGGATGTCGGCCAGCATCTTGTAGCAGCGCCAGGCGCATTCGGCGCGCCCATGGTCGAGCGCGGTTTCGGCAAGCTGCTCGAGCCGGGCGGAAATGTCGCCGGCGTCGTCCAAGGGACTGGCGCCGAGTTCGATTCCCGCGAGGTCGATGAGGCGTTCGCAACGCGTCGGCTCCGGAAGGTCGTCCGCGTAGTGACGGCCGCGTCGGGCGAGAAGCAGGGCATGGTCGTGGGCGAAGAGCCGGAGGGCCTGTCGCCCGGCTTCGATGCAGGCCATGACCGCCATCTCCGTATCGCCGCCGGCGGTGGCGTGATGGGCGACGAGCAGGGGATCGGTGCCCTTGGCCCGCATGAGCCGCGCGATCTTGAGGTGCATCAGGCGGCGGCGGGGTTCCGACAGACCCGTATAGACCGCCTGATGCACCAGCCCGTGACTGAAGGCGTATCCGCCGCCGCGTTCGGGGTAGAGCATGCCGTGGCGTTCCAGGCTCTCCAGCGCCCTGACGAACTGGTCGGGACCGAGCGCGCACAGCGGCTCGATCAACCCGGGATCGAGGCCCGGTCCCAGCACGCTCGCCCACCGAAGGATCTCGGCGGCGTCGGCGGGCAGCCGCTCCAGCCTGTCCCGCACCAGCTCCTTCAGCGAGTGGGGCAGGATCTCCGGCTGTTCGGCAAGGCTGCGGGACAGTTCGAGCGCATAGAGAGGATTGCCGCCGCTGAGGGAGACGATCCGGGGGATGTCGGCCTCGCATCCGGTGGTTCTGACCAGAAGCTCGATGTCCTTCGCCTCGAGAGGCGCAAGCCGGATCTCCCGAAGCGGATGGTCGCGCCGCAGGCTCCGAAGCATCGCGGTGACCGCCGGGTTGTCCGGCAGCTCGCCCTCCCGCGCAGCGAGAATGACGGCGACCGCCATGCCGTGAAGGCTGCGCAGAACGAATTGGAGCAGGTCGCCGGAAGCGCCGTCCATCCACTGGATGTCGTCGAAGATCAGCAGCAGCGGCGTCCTGCCGTTCTCCGAAACCTTCGACGCGATGGCGGCGAACAGCCGTTGCCGGCCCCGGTCGGCGTCGGCGGCCGCTTCCACCTCGGGCAGTTCGCCCAGCGCCTCGATCCAGGGGGCGTAGGCCGCGCCGAGGCGGGTGTCGTAAGAACGGCCGGCCAGCACCCGAACGCCCCGGCCCCGTGCCTGGCCGGCCAATTCGGCGACGAGACGGGACTTGCCGATGCCGGGTTCGCCCAGCACGGTCGCGAGATGGGGCTTCAAGGTGCCGATCGCCTGGTCCACGACATCGATCAACTCGCGGATCGCCTCGGCGCGACCGATGAAGGGCAGGGGTGAGGGCGCCGGCGACGGCGCGGGTTCTGTGCCCGGGCCGGGCGGCAGGCCCGCAGCACGCGTTCCGGCCGCCACCCTTTCGGACCGCCAGAGCCGTCTCAGGCGGTCGGCGCTGTCCTCTCCGAGCTCACGGAACAGTCGTTCGGCGGACTCGAACTGGCTTTCCGCCTCCTGACGGCGCCCGGTCCTCATCAGGAGACGCAGGAAATCCGCCCGGGCGTCCTCGTTGAACGGATCCGCGTGCACGAGCCGCCGTGCATAGGTGAGCGCCGTCTCCGGATCCGCGTCGTGGCGCCGCCGCAATTCGGCAAGGATGCGGGCATTGAGACGTCGCAGATCCTCCCGCTCGGCGGCGCACCAGGACTGGAAATCGTGGCTCCGGGGCAGGTCGAGATCCTCCAGGAACTCGCCCCGAAAGCGGTCGGCCGCCTCGGCCAGAAGGGGGGTGGAGATCCGGTCCAGGCGCTTGGCGTCGAGGGCGCGAACGGCCAGGACATCGACCCGGCAACGGGTAATGTCGAAGGCGACCGTGTCGCGATCGGCGATAATCCGCGGCGCGTCACTGTCATCGACGATCGCGCGCAGGCGGCTCAGGCTCCAGCGCAGGGATCCGCGCGGATCATCCGGGATTTCCCAGAAGATGGTGCAGAGCCGTTCCCGGCGATGCGGCCGGCCGGTGGCCGCGAGATAGGCCAGGAGCGCGCGCGTCTTCCTCGACGGAGGCAATTCGACCCGCACGTCTGCCCGCAGGACTTCCAGCTCGCCCAGAAGCCTCAGTTCGAGTGGCGCACCTTCCTTTTCCATTTCCCGGCCCTGATCGCGTGGAAACGGCATTCCGAAGCAGCTGCCCCGCCCGCAGTTCCGGTGTCCCCATGCTTCCTGCGCATTATAATGGAATTACCTGATCCGCGACATATTGCTTCGATTTGGTCACGATTCCGAGATGCCAGTCGGGAGCCGACGAACCCATGGCCGTGTTTCTTTTCTGCGGGCCCGATCAAGCCCGAAAGCGGCACGCGGCACCGGGAGGGGCCCCGACGAACATGGCTGAACGACATCGGAAAGCGGCGACAGGGGATCCGGCCAGCCGTACCCCGGGACGGCTTATCGGCGCGACCGTCCTCGCGTTCGCGGCTTTTGCGTTGCAGCCCGCGGGGGCAGGGGTGCAGGACCTTCTGGAGCAGGCGCGCTGGGGGGCGAGTTCCCAAACCCTCGTCCGGACGTTCGGCGACCGGGCGACGGTGCTGGACGCGCCGATCCGGTTCGGCGACAGCTATGTGGACCTGGTGCTCAACGATGAGCAGGTCGGCGGATATGCCTTCAAAGTCTATTTCCAGATGGACCGGGAGAGGGGCGGGCTGAAGCGCATCCATCTGGAACGACCGCATCATGGCGCCGTCGCCGGTGTCTTCCGGTCGGTGCTGGACGAGCTGGAGGCAGCCTACGGGCCGCCTTCGCGGGTCTGCGCCGTCCCGCCCACGGGCGCCCGCGGCTATCAGCGGGCCGAGACCGTTCTCTGGCAGGCCGATGACGGTGCGATCGTGCGGGCGACCTTCCGCGACACAACGCTGGGCGCCCTGGAATCCTGCCTCGGCCGGTCCGTTCCGTGCCGGCTTACCGCCCGGCTGTTCCTGCAGCTTGGCCC
>JAJUFW010000651.1 GCA_029263555.1 Alphaproteobacteria bacterium | reverse complement strand
CAAGCCCGCCGGCCAGGTGGCATCGGCGCTCGCTCCAGTCGAGACAGCTGCGGATCAGCGGGCGCCGGTGCCGCCGCAGGAGGGCGGTGTCGATGCCGAAGGCCGCAAAGGCCCGCTCCCCTTCCGGGGTCAGGCGGAAGTCGCCGGCATCCAGGACGAGGAGACCGCCCGAGACCAGCCGATCGGCAAGGCCGACCCCCAGCGCCCCCGCCAGATGATCGTAGCACAGGCGGGCCCGGCGCAGATCGTCCGGCACCCGGCTGCGCGGCCCTTCGGTCACCCTGGGCGACAACGAGATCATCGCCTCGACCAGCTCCGCAACGGCCGGACCGGCCAGCTCGTAGTAGCGGAAGCGCCCGAACCGGCGGACGACGACGAGCCCGGCCTCGACGAGCCGGGCGAGATGCCCACTCGCGGTCGGGGCGGACACGCGGGCGCGGTAGGCAAGCTCGCCCGCCGGCAGAGCCACGCCGCCCAGCAGGGAGGACAGCATGATCGCCCGGCTGGGATCGGCCATGGCCGAGGCAACATAGGCGAGATCGATGGCAGGGTTCATGGCGGCCTAGCAGTCGATCGAAATGGGGGAACTCCGACCGTCGCGCGGCCCGCCGCCGGACACAACCCCCTTTCGCCGCCCGACGCTTCGGGCACGGCCGAAGCGTTGCCGGCGGCCAGCGCACCGGCCGCCCTCTAAGCTGGTCCCGGGCATGAACTTCGCGAAATCCAGGAGGGCCGAATGTTCCCCATCGAACTGGTCCGGAAGGACACCGCACCGCGACGGGCGCTCGCCCGCCTGCTCGCCACGGTCAGGTCGTGGCGCCGCCGCCGGGCGCGACGGGTGGCGCTTGCCCGGATCCTCGAGGCCGATCCGAAGCGGCTGAAGGACCTGGGCCTGATGGAAGCGGACGTCGCGCGGGACTGCGCCCGGCCGTTCTGGCGACCCTGAGCCGGGGAGGCCGACCGGGTCCGGGTGCCGAGTGACGCACCCCGTTCGCAGCGGGTCGACGCGGGCCGCATTGGCGTTTAGGGTTGCCGCGTGGCGCCTCGCGTCGCATCCCCCACCGACGGAGGATGAGTGAATGACCCACTCGAACGACGACATGGATCCGCGCACCCGTCCTGAGCTGTCGGACGAGGAGCAGCGGACGATCGTGCTGGACGAGATGAGCGGATGCTGGCAGCGGTCGATCGATCGCGGCGCCGGAGTCGATACCCTGGCGGCGACGGCGCTCGCCACCGCCTTCACGCAGATCGTCGATTCCTACGGGCGCGACGCAGCCCTGGCGATTCTCGACCGATTCCGGGAGCAGATCGCCAAGGGAGCGTTCGATCCCCGGGACGAATTCCGACATTAGCCGGGCCATGCCCCGGGAGGAAGCCCTTACCGGCGCTCCATCCTCCCCCGGGGCGCATCGCCGGATGCCGCGGTGGCGGGCCCCGCATCGGCGATCTCCAGCACGAGCTTGTTCAGGATCGCGTCCCTGAAAGCTTCGAAGTCCTCGGCCACGACCAGGAAGGCTCCCGGTCCGCCGATCACCTGCTGCTCGTAATAGAGGTCGAGGCGCAGCTCGTTCGGGGTCGGAAGCCCGAATGGCTGCATCCGGTCGTTCATGATCGGCAGGCCGTTGATGGTGATTCCCGCGGCAAGCGCAGCGGCGCGAGCGGCGGCGAGCGGTCGGCCGCTGTTGTTCGGACCGTCGCCCGAGATGTCGATCACCCGCCGCACGCCGTCATACCCGTTGCCCTCGAACAGCGAGGCGCCGTAGTCGATGGCGTGGCTGATCGAGGTGTAGAGGAGCGGCGCAAGCGGCGCTTCCGCCAGGACCGAGGCGAAGGCCTCGGCGCTTTCCCGGCCGTCGATCAGCGTCCAGTCCACGACGGTGCGCTGCTGGCTGGAGCCCGACCATTCGACATAGGTGACCGCGATCCGCTGCCAGTAGCCGCCGGCGATCGCGCCGAGAACGTCGGGATGCACGATGGCCGAGAGATAGCCTT
>JAJUFW010000637.1 GCA_029263555.1 Alphaproteobacteria bacterium | reverse complement strand
GACCGTCCTGCGGCCTGCCGGCTCGTGGCGGATCCGGTGGTCGAGGCCGAGATAGGGCACGACCCCGCCGTCCAAGAAGGGCAGGGGCGGCGGCACCGCCTGCAGGCGCGCCTGAAGCCAGTCGCGGTGGCGGGCGATGAAATCGACAATCTCGGCGGGCGCGATCCCCTGGGGCGCGACCACCCGCACGGTGCCGTCCGCGGGATCGACGCGCAGGGTCATGCGCCGCGCCCGCGGATTGACCTTGAGGTCGATGGCGGCCTCGATACCGGGCACCGCAAGCGGCGCCGGCCTTCCGTGTCGGGCCGGTTTCAGGAGAAAGTCCGGGATCATTGGCCGGGAGAATGACCGGTCCGGCGGTCCCGGCCAAGCATTGACTTGGCGGGACCCTGGTTTCCATAGTCGAAGGAAAGCCGAACGAGCGGGGAGGAGCGGAGCCATGGCCGCCAAGCGCTACGTGCTCGCCATCGATCAGGGCACGACGTCCAGCCGGGCGATCCTGTTCGACGCGGCCGGCCGGCCGGTGTCGTCGGCACGACGGGAGCTGCGTCAGATCTACCCCGCCGACGGCTGGGTGGAGCACGATGCCGAGGAGATCTGGCGCGACACGCTTTCGGTCTGTCGCGAGGCGGTTGCGAGTTCCCATGTCGGGATCGACGCGGTTGCGGCGATCGGCATCGCCAATCAGCGCGAGACGACCGTGCTGTGGGAGCGGGCGACCGGCCGGCCGGTGATGAACGCGATAGTGTGGCAGGATCGGCGCACCGCGGAGGTGTGCCGCCGGCTCTGGGAGGACGGCTGCGAGCCGATGGTCCAAGAGAAGACCGGTCTCCTGATCGATCCCTATTTCTCCGCTTCCAAGCTGGCCTGGATGCTGGACCGCGCGCCCGAGCTGCGGGATCGCGCAGAAAAGGGCGAGCTTGCCTTCGGCACCGTCGACAGCTTCCTTCTCTACCGTTTCACCGACGGCCGGGTCCATGCGACGGACGCGACGAACGCGTCCCGCACGCTCTTGTTCGACATCACCACCCAGGACTGGGACGACGATCTCCTGCGGCTGTTCCGGATTCCGCGGGCAATCCTGCCCGAGGTGCGCGACAATGCCGCTCTCTTCGGTGTTGCGGAGGTGTCGCTGCTGGGGGCGGCCTTGCCGATCACCGGCATGGCGGGCGACCAGCAGGCGGCGACCTTCGGCCAGGCCTGCTTTAAGCCGGGCATGATCAAGTCGACCTACGGCACGGGCTGCTTCGCCCTGCTCAATATCGGCGAACGCCCGGCCCGGTCGCGGCACCGCATGCTGACGACGACCGCCTACCGCCTGGACGGCAAGCCGACCTATGCCTTCGAAGGGGCGATCTTCGTCGCCGGGGCGGCCATCAAATGGCTGCGCGACGGCATCGGCCTGATCGACAGTGCCAGCCGGACCGCCAGCCTTGCCGTCGAGGCGCCGGACAATCACGGGGTCTACCTGGTCCCGGCCTTCACGGGGCTGGGCGCGCCCCACTGGGACCCGGATGCGCGGGGCGCCATTTTCGGCCTGACCCTCGACACCGGCCGGGCCCATATCGTCCGGGCGGCGCTCGAATCCGTCGCCTTCCAGACCCGGGACCTGATGGAGGCCATGGCCGCCGACGCCGGTGCGGCCCCCAGCGCCCTCAGGGTCGACGGCGGCATGGCCGTCAACGACTGGGTATGCCAGTTCCTGGCCGACATGCTGGACCTACCGGTCGAACGGCCGCAGGTGACCGAGACGACGGCGCTGGGCGCGGCCTTCCTGGCCGGGCTGCATGAGGGGGTCTATCCGGGCCTGGAGGCGGTCAGCCGGGCATGGTCGCTGGAGCGGCGGTTCGAGCCCGGGATGGATCCGGCGGACCGGGAGCGTCTGTTCGCCGGCTGGCGGCAGGCCGTGCGCCGGGTGGGCCGGCTGAACGACGGAATGGAATAAGCATTCTATTCGGCGGCAGACCCGGTAATATGGGATTCCAAACAAGCGACAATTGACGGCAACGGCGCCGGCCGTAATGCCCGTCTTCATTCGGGAGGAGTCTGCGAATGAATATCCGATTTTCGCTGATGGTTTCGGCGGCG
>JAJUFW010000043.1 GCA_029263555.1 Alphaproteobacteria bacterium | reverse complement strand
CCGCGGCCAAGAACCATGCCTTCGTGACCGTGGTCACCGACCCCGCCGACTATGCCGCCGTCGAGGCGGCGATGGAGGCCCATGGCGGCGCGGTTCCAGAAGATCTGAACCGCCGGCTGGCGGCGGCCGCCTACGCCCGCACCGCCGCCTACGATTCCGCCATCAGCCGCTGGTTCGCGGACGTTCTGGAGGAGCCCTATCCGCAGCGCCTGGCGATCGCAGGACGGCGCCACCAGACCCTGCGCTACGGGGAGAATCCCCATCAGTCGGCCGCGCTCTACCTGACCGGCGAGGAGCGGCCCGGCGTCGCCACCGCCCGTCAGCTCCAGGGCAAGGAACTGAGCTACAACAACATCAACGACACCGACGCCGCGTTCGAGCTGGTGTCCGAGTTCGAAGACCCGGCCATCGCCATCATCAAGCACGCCAATCCCTGCGGCGTCGCCGCCGCCGACAGCCTGTCGGAGGCCTATGTCCGGGCCCTGGCCTGCGATCCGGTGAGCGCGTTCGGCGGCATCGTCGCCGCCAACCGGCCGATCGACGCGGCGACCGCCAAGGCGCTTGCGGAAATCTTCCTGGAAGTCGTGATCGCCCCCGACGCCACCCCGGAAGCCCGCCAGATTCTGGCTGCGAAGAAGAATCTCCGCCTGCTTGTGACCGGCGGCGTGGCCGAGCCGACGACGCCCGGCCTCATGGTCAAGTCGGTCGCCGGCGGCCTTCTGGTCCAGAGCCGCGACACCGGCCGGATCGGTCCCGACGACCTCAAGGTCGTGACGAAGCGCGCCCCCTCGCCCGAGGAGCTGGAAGACCTTCTGTTCGCCTTCCGCGTGGCCAAGCACGTCAAGTCCAACGCGATCGTCTATGCCAAGGGCGGGGCGACGGTCGGCATCGGCGCCGGGCAGATGAGCCGGGTCGACAGCGCCCGCATCGCCGCCCTGAAGGCGGCCGAGTTCTCCAAGGCGGCAGGAGAGATCGAAAGCCGGACCCAGGGTTCGGTCGTCGCGTCGGACGCGTTCTTCCCCTTTGCCGACGGCCTGATGGCCGCGGTCGAGGCGGGCGCGACCGCGGCCATCCAGCCGGGCGGATCGGTGCGCGACGCCGAGGTGATCGCCGCCGCCGACGAGGCCGAGATCGCCATGGTCTTCACCGGCATGCGGCATTTCCGCCACTGACCGGCAGGGCGGCCGGCCGCGGGCCGGCTAGCGTCCGGCGTCGTCCGGCCGGACGGTCAGGAGCAGGAGGCCGCCCGCCGCCAGCAGCACGAGGATCGTCGCCATGCCGGCGCGCTGGCTGGCGAAGGCGGCGGTCACCAGCGCGAATCCGGTCGGTCCCAGGAACGACACGGCCTTCCCCGTCATGGTGTAGAGGCCGAACATCTCGGTCTCCTTCTCGGCAGGCGCCAGTCGCGCCATCAGCGACCGGCTGGCCGCCTGGGCCGGGCCGACGAAGATGCCGAGGAGGAGAGCGAGAGCGATGAAGACCCGCGTGTCCGTGACCAGGAGCACCGGCAGGCCGGTTGCGATCAGCCCGCCAAGGGCGATCAGCACGGTCGGCTTCGGACCGAACCTGTCGTCGACGAAGGCGAAGCCCGCGGCGCCCAGGCCGGCCGTCACGTTGAGGCCGATCGCGAACAGGATGATCTCCTCCGTCGACATGCCGAAGGTTCCGGCGGCGTAGAGGCCGCCGACGGCGAACAGGGTGTTGAGCCCGTCGCGGTAGAGCGCGCTTGCGACCAGGAAGCGCAACGCATGGCCATAGCGCCGCGCCTCCCGCGCGGTCCGCGCCAGGGCGGCAAGGCCGCGGCGGACCGCCTCCCGCGGGCTAACACCGGTCGCCGGCTCGTCGGCGGTGAACAGGAAGAGCGGCAGGCCGAAGCCCCCGAACCACAGCGCGACCAGGAGGGCCGTCGCCCGGACGTTCCCGGAATCCTCGGTCGAAAAGCCCAGGATCGGGACCTCCGGCCGGATCAGGCCGAACAGGGCGGCGACCAGGCAGAATAGGCCGCCGATATAGCCGAGGCCCCAGCCCCATCCGGAGACCCTCCCGATCATGCCCGGCGGCGCCACGCCCGGCAGCATGGCGTTGTAGAACACCCCGGCCAGCTCGAAGGCGATGGAGGCGATGACGACAAGGGTCAGCGCATAGCCGATATAGGCCTGGTCCGGCTTCGCGAACCAGAGCAGCGCGGTCGGCACGACGGTCGCAAGCTGAAAGACGGCAAGCCAGGGCTTGCGCCGGCCGCCATGGTCGGCGACGGCGCCGAGGATCGGCGCTGTCACGGCGACCGCCAAGCCCGAAAGGCCGAGGGCCAGCCCCCAGGCGGTGCTGCCGGCGACCTCGTCGCCATAGATCCCGCGCTGAAAATAGACCGAGAACACGAAGGTGCCGATCACCGTGTTGAAGGCGGACATCGCCCAATCGTAGAGGCACCACGAGAATATGCCGGCGGTGCCGGTGCGCGGCCGATCCGGCCGGATTGCAGCAGTCATGGGCGCGGGTCCCGGGCTCCTCTACCGTGTTCTCGCCGCTGGCCCCGGGGGGCGGGCCGGGCATGTTCGGGGCGCTCGGCCGCCGAGCCCGCTTCAGCCGGCAACCAGCCCCCTCAGCCGCCGGGTCGCGACGACCATCATCGAGAGATCCATGACGTCGAGGGCCCTCAGCTCGGCGATCAGTTGGTCGATGCGCTCGACCGGCTGGCGCCTCCGCTCGATCCAGCTTTCGATCACCGTCGGCGCGTCGGCGTCCCGGATGTCGTCCCGGCACTGTTCGATGACCCGCCGCGTCAGATCGGACTGGAGGGCGTAAAGATCGTCGACGGCGGCAGCGCGCGCCTGCTTCTGCCAGTGGTTCACCGCCTGGATCCGCGCCGCCGCATCCCGCAGCCACGCAAGCCCGAACCGCCGGCCCAGGTCGAAATAGACCGGCGCCGCATCGGTGAGCGGGATCTCGCAGGCTTCGGCGATCTCGATCAGGTCCAGCCCCGCCGCGATGAGGTTCAAGGACGAAACCTGCCGGGCCAGATCCTCGGGCACGCCGGCCTCCGTCATCCGGGCGGCGCGCTCGTCGATGACGGCCCGCGCCTCCGGATAGATCAGCTCGTCGATGCGCCGGCTGAGGCTTTCGATCCCCGGCCGCAGCCGTTCGACCTGGCGGCCGATGTCCAGCCGCTCGCCGCCCTGGCGCAGCAGCCAAGCCGTCGTGCGCTCGACGAGGCGTCGCACCAGGAGGGCCATCTGCGTCTGGACCGAGGCCGGGACCAGGGCGTCCAGCGACTCGATCCGGGACCACAGCTCCCGCAGGCCGAAGCTCTCGCGGACGATCAGGTAGGCCCGGGCGATGTCGGCCGGTCCCATTCCCGTCTTGTCCATGGTTTCGGACACGAAGGTCGGACCGGTCCGGTTGACGAGCGAGTTCGTGACATAGGTCGCCACGATCTCCCGCCGGAGGACGTGGCCGTCGATCGCCGACCTGAACCTCTCCCGAACGGGCTCGGGGAAATAGAGGTAGAGATCGCCGGCCAGCGCCGGGTCGTCCGGCAGATCGGTGGGCAGAAGCGCGTCGTAGAGCGCGATCTTGGAATAGGAGAGAAGGATCGCCAGCTCCGGCCGGGTCAGGCCCTCGCGCCGGGCCGACCGCTCGGTCAGCTCCTCGTCGCCGGGCAGCATTTCGATGCCGCGGTCGAGCCGGCCGGCCTTCTCCAGCGCCTTCATGAACCGCGCCTGCTGCTCCAGGAGGTCCGGCGCTTCGGCCATGGTGACGCTGAGCGCCTGGGTCTGCAGATAGTTGTCCCGCAGGACCAGCCGGGCGACCTCGTCCGTCATCTCGCCCAGCAGCCGGTTGCGCTGCTTGAGCGTCATTTCCCCGGCGGCCACGACCTGGTTCAGCAGGATCTTGATGTTGACCTCATGGTCCGAGCAGTCGACTCCGGCCGAATTGTCGATGAAGTCGGTGTTGAGGCGGCCGCCCGGCGTTCCGTCGGCGGCCCCGCCGGCGAGCGCGTATTCGATCCGGCCGCGCTGAGTCATGGCCAGGTTGGCGCCTTCGCCGACGACCCGGGCCCTGAGTTCGCGGCCGTTCACCCGCAGCGGATCGTTCGCCTTGTCGCCCACCTCGGCGTGGGATTCGCCGCTCGCCTTCACATAGGTGCCGATGCCGCCGAACCACAGGAGATCGACCCGGGCGCGGAGCATGGCTGAGATCAGCTCGTTCGGGGTCACCGTCTCCCGGTCCAGGTCGAACAGGCGCCGGATCTCGGGCGTGAGGCGGATCGACTTCGCCGTGCGCTCGAAAACGCCGCCGCCCGGCGAGATCAGGGCCGGATCGTACTGGTCCCAGGACCCGCGGCCCAGCTCGAACAGGCGCTTACGTTCGGCGAAGCTGGCGGCCGCGTCCGGGTCCGGATCGACGAAGATGTGCAGGTGATTGAACGCGCCGACGAGGCGGATGTGGCGGCTCAGCAGCATGCCGTTGCCGAACACGTCGCCCGCCATGTCGCCGACGCCGATGACGGTGAAGTCCTCGTTCTGGATGTCCTTGCCCAGCTCGCGAAAATGGCGCTTCACGCTTTCCCAGGCCCCGCGGGCGGTGATCCCCATCTTCTTGTGGTCGTAGCCGGCGCTGCCGCCCGACGCGAAGGCGTCGTCCAGCCAGAAGCCGTATTCGGCCGACACGCCGTTAGCGATGTCGGAGAAGCTGGCCGTGCCCTTGTCCGCCGCGACGACCAGATAGGGATCGTCGTCGTCCCACCGGACCACGTCCTGCGGCGGCACCACCCGACCTCCCGACAGATTGTCGGTCAGGTCCAGCATGCCGCGCATCATCGTCCGGTAGCACTCGATCGCCTCGGCCTGGAGCGCCTCCCGGCCGCCCTCCCGGGGCGGCCGCTTGACGACGAAGCCGCCCTTGGAGCCGACCGGCACGATCACCGAGTTCTTCACCATCTGGGCCTTCAGCAGCCCCAGGACCTCGGTGCGGAAGTCCTCCCGCCGGTCCGACCAGCGGATGCCGCCGCGGGCAACCTTGCCGCCGCGCAGATGCACGGCCTCGACCCGGGGGGAGTAGACGAAGATCTCGACCATCGGCCGGGGCAGCGGCAGGTCGTCGATGCTCCGGCTGTCCAGCTTGAAGGAGAGGTAGGGCTTGGGTCCCCCCTGGGCGTCACGCTGGAAGAAATTCGTGCGCAGCGTCGACCGGACGAGGTTGAGATAGCGCCGGACGATCCGGTCCTCTTCCAGGTTGGCGACGCCGTCCAGCAGGCGGTCCAGCTCGCCCGCGATGCCGTCGATGGCGGCCTCGCGGTCGCCGGACAGGGCCGGGTCGAACCGGGCCTTGAACAGCGCGACGATGCCGCGGGCGATCGCCGGATAGGTCGAGAAGGTGCCTTCCAGCCCCTCCTGGCTCAGCGACAGGCGCGCCTGGCGCAGGAACTTGCCGTAGGCGCGCAGGACCGTTACCTCCCGCCAGGTCAGGCCGGCGCCCAGGACCAGGCGGTTGAAGCCGTCGTCCTCCATGTCGCCGTACCAGACCCTGGAGAAGGCCTCGTGGAAGGAGGCGCGGACGCGGCCGACATCGATCGCCGCGCCGTCCTGACTTTCCGCCACGAAGTCGTGGATCCAGACCGGCTCCGACCGGTCCGCCGGGGCGACGTGGTAGGGATTCTCGGCGATCACCTTGAGGCCCATGTGCTCCAGCATCGGCAGCACGTCGCTCAGAGGCACCGGCGTCGCCGCATGATAGAGCTTGAACCGGACGCGGTGCTCCGGCCCCTCGATCGGGCGGTAGAGATTGAGGGCGATGCGCCCGGTCGCGATGACCTCCTCGATCCGCTCGACGTCGCTGATCGCGAGCTGGGCGGGGGTCAGCTCCCGGTAGCTGGTCGAGAAAGCGTCACGATAGCGTCGCAGAAGGGCAAGCCCCTTCTCCTCGCCATTAGCCTCGATCAGCGCCTCCTGGAGGAAGTCGGACCAGTTCCGGCCGGCGTTGGCCAGCTGCTGCTCGACGTCCTCGAGCGAAACGTCGGGGATTTGTCCCGGCGTCGTCCGCACGATGAAATAGACGCGTGCATGCGCGTCGTCGCCGAACTGGGGCTGGAAGGTCGTGACCCGGCCGTTGAACGCCTTCTCCAGGATCTTCTGGAAGCGCCGACGGAGATCGGTGTCGTAGCGGTCGCGGGGGGTGTAGACGAGGCAGGAGACGAAGCGCTCGTACGGGTCCTTCCGGACGAACAGCGCCGTGCGCTGGCGTTCCTGCAGATGCAGGATGCCCCGCCCGATCTCGAGCAGCTCCTCGACCGAGATCTGGAACAGCTCGTCGCGCGGGAAGGTGTCGAAGATATGGGTCAGCGCCTTGCCGTCATGGGAGCGGGGGTCGAAGCCGGCCATGTCCAGCGCCCGGGCCACCTTCTCGCGCAGGAACGGAATGTCCCGGGCGCTGCGGTTGTAGGCGACCGAGGTGAACAGGCCGACGAAGATCCGCTCGCCCACGACCTCGCCCGATTCGTCGAAGACCTTGACGATCACCGTGTCCATGGGCGCCGCCCGATGGACGGTCGAGCTGCGGTTCGACTTCGTCACCATGAGCAGCCGGGGCTGCCGGATGAAGGACTGGATGTCGGGCGGCAGCGTCGCGAAATGCCGCATCCCCTCGAAGACCGAGATCTCCGGGTTGCGCAGGATGCCGAGTCCGGTGCCCTCGACGATCTTCAGGTCGGTCTGGCCGTGATCCTGGCTGAAGCCGTATTCGCGATATCCGAGGAAGGTGAAGTGGTCGTCCACCATCCAGTGGAGGAAAGCGATGATCTCGTCGGTGTCCGTCTGTGGTACCGGCGGCGGGTTCGACTTCAGCGCCTGGATGACTTCGCTGACCTTGTCGCACATCGGCCGCCAGTCGGTGACCGCCTCGCGCACCTCGTGAAGCACCCGCCGGAGGGTCGCGACGATCTGCTCGTGGGCGGCGGTCGAGCCCTGCTCGTCCACCTCCAGATGCATGATGCTCTCGGCGGGCAGGTCGGCGCCCGCTTCCGTCGCGTCGTGAATCTCGACGAGATGGCCGTCCGCGTCCCGCACCACCCGCATGACCGGATGGACGACCAGATGCACCGTTAAGCCGAGCCCGTTCAGGGCGGCGGTCACCGAATCGACCAGGAACGGCATGTCGTCGTTCACGATCTCGACGACGGAATGGCGTGAATGCCATCCGTGCTCGTCCTGATTCGGGTTGAAGACCCTGATCTTGGGCCCGGCTTCCGGACGATGGGCGGCGAACTGGTAGAGCCCAAGCGCGGCGCCGTAGAGCGTGTCGACGCTCTGCCGGACCATGTCCTCTGGCGGGACGTTCCGGTAGTAGAGCCGAGCGAACCGTTCCGCCAGCCCGGCCCATTCCCGCGGCACCCGTTCGCGCACGAAGGATGCCAGCTCGTCGATCAGCTCGGTCTTGTACTGTTCGGCCCTCAACGCCATCCCGTATCCCCTTCGCCCGGTCGGTACTGTCGGATCTACGCCGATTCCGCCAGCAACCTACTCCAACGCGGGGAAGAGGCAAATCTTCCGCAGGTTCCGGGACTGCCGGGCCGGCCTGTCAGCCGGACCGGTCGGAGGGGGCCTTCCCGGCGCCGTGAATCTCGCTCATTCCCGTGCTCGGCCGGCGGGTCTTGAAGCGTCCGCCGATCCGGTAGCGGTCCATGTAGGTCGGCAGCACGATTTCGACCGAGGTCGGCTCGATGCCGAGGGTCTGAAGCCCTTGCGAACCCTGGGCGACCACATTGTCCTGGCGCAGCAGCGCCACCTGGTCGCGGGTGAGCGGCGGCTTCGGCAACAGGCCCAGGAGCCCTGCCTTGAACGAGGCGAGCGACCACGGCACGGAAACGAGCGGCCGGCGCCGGTCGGTTTCCTTCAGCAGAAGCTGCATCAGTTCCTTGAAGGAATAGACGTTCGGCCCGCCCAGCTCATAGGTCCGGCCCTTGGTCTCCGGGCGATCCAGGCAGGCCGCCACGGCGGCCGCCACATCGGCCACGTAGACCGGCTGGAACCGCGTCCCGCCGCCGCCGATCAGCGGCAGGAACGGCAGGACCCGGGCAAGCCCCGCAAACCTGTTGAAGAAGTCGTCCTCCGGGCCGAAGACGATGGAAGGCCGTAGCACGGTCGCGTCCGGGAAGGCGTTGAACACGGCCTGCTCGCCGGAGGCCTTGCTGCGGGCGTAATGCGACTCCGAGCTGGGCGAGGCGCCGACCGCCGAGACGTGGATCAGCCGGGAGCAGCCGGCGTCCATCGCCGCCTGGGCGACGCGCCGGGCGCCGTCCTGATGGATCGCGGCGAAGGTGTCCTTGCCCTTCTCGTAGAGGATCCCGACCAGATTGACGACGAAGTCCGCCCCGGCAACGGCGGCGGCGACGCTGGCATCGTCACGGATGTTGGCGAAGACCGGGACGATCTGGCCGACCGACCCCATGGGCTTCAGGAACAGGGCGTCCCCCGGATTGCGCGTGGCCACCCGCACCCGCCAGCCACGCCGGGCCATTTCGCGCACGACATAGCGGCCGATGAAACCCGTGCCGCCGAACACGGTGACGACCTTGAGGAAAGGGGCACCCATCGTCATCCTTTCTAACTTCCGCCGATATCCTCGCATCCGGCATCCGCCGGAAGGCGCCTGCCAAACCGCCGCCGGGTCCACGGGACGCGAACCCCGCACGCCATCGCTTATAGCCAAGGGCGGCGACGGGTGCCAGCGGCGGGTTCCGGGACAGCCCTCGGGGGCCACGACGGGCCCCCTCGAAAATTCCGCGCACCGGGATGCGAGATGCCTGTTGACATCACCTTCGGGCCGGAATACTAAAGCGGCCCGCGCTGCCCAGGTGGCGGAATTGGTAGACGCGCAGGTTTCAGGTACCTGTGGCCGAGAGGTCGTGGAAGTTCGAGTCTTCTCCTGGGCACCATCGGCGGGCGCTTCGCCCGCCAGGATGGATCGAACACATGGATGGACAGGAGCCCGCCCCTCTGGTGCGGGTTTTTTTGTTTTCCGGGCCCTCCTGGTCCGGCTCTAGCGGGAACGCCACATGCAGAACGAGCCGACGCTGCACAAGGACGACCTTCCGGACGATGTCCGGTTCGGATCCTCCGTCGCCATCGATACGGAAACGATGGGCCTCAATCCGGCACGCGACCGGCTGTGCCTGGTCCAGCTTTCGGCCGGCGACGGCACCAGCCATCTGGTCCAGTTCTCGCCCGGCCGCTATGACGCGCCCAATCTCAAGCGGCTTCTCGCCGACCCGTCGGTCACCAAGCTGTTCCATTTCGCGCGCTTCGACATCGCCGCGATCCAGGCCTATCTGGGCGTTACCTGCCGCCCGGTCTACTGCACCAAGATCGCCTCGAAGCTGGCGCGGACCTACACCGACCGGCACGGGCTGAAGGATCTGTGCCGCGAGCTTCTGGGCATCGAACTGTCGAAGGAGCAGCAGAGCTCGGACTGGGGCGCGGCGGAGCTCAGCCCGGCGCAACTGCGCTACGCGGCCAGCGACGTTCTCCATCTTCATCGGCTTCGCGAGAAGCTGGACGCGATGCTGGCCCGCGAGGGGCGGACCGAAATGGCGCAGGCCTGCTTCGAGTTCCTGCCGACGCGGGCGGGGCTCGACCTTGCCGGATGGCCGGATGTCGATATTTTCGCCCACTGACCCTATCTAACTCAACGGTCGATCCTGGGCGGGACGACCGGTTCCCGGCCGGATGGCGGGCCAGCCCTCGAAGTTGCATTCCGGATTTGCCCGGAGCCATACTTCGGCCCGCCTAACCGATCCATCGGATTCCCGCGCCGACAGGCCCCGAAACTCAAGCGAGCGTCATGA
This sequence comes from Alphaproteobacteria bacterium, assembly GCA_029263555.1. GTDB lineage: Bacteria > Pseudomonadota > Alphaproteobacteria > DSM-16000 > Inquilinaceae > JAJUFW01. The sequence continues at coordinate 1,242 of JAJUFW010000043.1, read as the reverse complement.
GCGTCCAGCCGATCACCTCGACCAGCACCGACCAGTGCGCGACGGAGGAATCCGCCGCCCGGACCGCGGGACAGCGCGTGCTGCGGATAGAAGCGGCGGCGCTGGTCCAGCTCGCGGACAAGCTGGACGACAGCTTCGACCGCGCGGTCGAGATCCTGTCCGGGACGCGCGGCCGGGTGGTCGTCACCGGCATCGGCAAGAGCGGTCATGTCGCCCGCAAGATCGCCGCGACCCTCGCTTCCACCGGAACGCAGGCCTTCTTCGTCCATGCGAGCGAGGCCAGCCACGGGGATCTGGGCATGGTCGCCCGCGACGACACCGTGGTCGCCCTGTCGAATTCGGGCGGCACGGCGGAACTGGCCGACATCGTCGCCTACGCCAAGCGGTTCAAGCTGCCCCTGATCGCCATCACCAGCCGGGCGCCCTCGCCGCTGGCCGACCAGGCGGACGTGGTGCTGCTACTGCCGGACGCAGCGGAAGCCTGCCCCATGGGCCTCGCGCCGACGACCTCGACGACGCTCATGCTGGCGCTGGGCGACGCGCTCGCGGTCGCGCTTCTGGAACGGCGGGGCTTCTCCGCCGAACAGTTCCGGGTGTTCCATCCGGGCGGCGCTCTCGGCCGCCGCCTGGTCAAGGTGAGCGACATCATGCATGGCGGCGAGGCGCTGCCCCTGGTGCCGCCGGCGACGCGCATGGCCGATGCGCTCCTGGTCATGACGGCCAAGAGCTTCGGCTGCGTCGGCATCTGCGACGACGACGGCCGGCTGGTCGGGATCATCACCGACGGCGATCTCAGGCGCCACATGGCGGGTGACCTCCTGGATCGGATCGCCGCCGACATCATGACCAGGGAGCCGCGGACGATCCGGCCGAACGCCCTGGCCGCCGAGGCGCTGGCCGTCATGAACATGAGCCAACGCCCGTTCACCAGCCTGTTCGTCACTGATGATGACGGCCGTCCCGTCGGCATCATCAACGTCCACGACTGCCTGCGTGCCGGGATCGCATGACGGCGATGGCGGAAGAGCGCCAGATCAGCGCGGCCGGGAGCGGCGGTCCGCCGGCGCGCCGGACCTTCCGCTACGTGCCGCTGCAGCGGCGGCAGCGGCTGAGCCGGTGGCACAGCCGCCTGGTCTCGCTTCTGAAGCTTATTCTGCCGTCCGTTGCGCTCGTCCTGGTTGCGCTGGTCGTGCTCTGGCCCGAGCTGCAGAACCAGGTCCTGCCCGTGTCGTCGACCGCGAT
>JAJUFW010000190.1 GCA_029263555.1 Alphaproteobacteria bacterium | reverse complement strand
TCATGGAGGCCGCCCAGGCGGCCGAGGCCCACGACTTCATCGCACGCCTGCCGGACGGCTACGACACGCTGTGCGGCGAGCGGGGAATGCGCTTTTCCGGCGGCGAGCGCCAGCGTCTGTCGCTGGCGCGGGCATTCCTGCGCGATGCACCGATCCTGATCCTCGACGAGCCGACGAGCGCGGTCGACGTCGCCACCGAGGCCGCCATCCTGCGCGGCATCGAGCGCCTGATGGAGGGCCGCACGACCTTCATGGTCACGCATCGGCTGGCCACGCTTCGCCGATGCGACTTCTGCCTGATCATGGAGGCCGGGCAGCTCTCCCGTGTCACGAGCGATCCGGAAACGGCAATCCGCCACATGACCGCCCTGGACTGACAGGGATCGTTCCTTTCGGTTCAACGATGGGCGGCGGTTAGGCCGAACCGGTCGGCCGCCGGGCCAGGCTCCGCGATCATCTGGCCGACGAAGACGACGAGCGGCACCGCCTCCGGCGGCGCGACCGCGATCACGAGCTGCCCCGATTTCCGGAAGAATGCGCCGAGCGCCCCGGACAGTTCGCGGCCGAAGCGCGTCTTAGGGCCGCCGACCGCCTGGACGGCCCGATCCTGGAACGCCGCCCGGACGGAGGCCGCATCCCCCGCGTCCGGCCGCGCGGACGCGTCGACCAGGCGCCCGATAAGGGAGGCATCCGTGTACCGGAGCTCGACCCCCCGAAGGGTCGTGTTCATCAGCGAGGCGAATACCGTCCCGGGCCAGGACGAAAGCCGGAAGATTTCCGGCCCCAGCCCGCCCAGGGAAAGGAAGCCCTCGACCCTTCCCCCGTCCCTGAGAACGAGCGACAGCCCGTCCAGGCGCTGCACCCTCACTTCCGGGTCATATCGCGGGCTAACCGCCCCGTCGACGGTCACCGACCGGTATCCAAGCCCGAACAGGAAGGCTCGGATTCCCTCGTTGCGGATGTCCGCGACCGCGAAGGACAGGCCGGTGAGCGTCGCGTCGAACCCGGTGACGACCGCGCCCGCGGCATTGATGTCCAGCACCAGGAAATCCTCGACCGCGAACTTCCAGCCCTGCTCGAACTCGGCGGTCATGCCGACGATCCGGAACCGGTCTATCGCCCGAAGCGGATCGGTCGGCATCGCGCGCAGGCGATGAAGGTCGATGTCGCCGACCTTGAAGGACGCCATTTCGACCACGCCCGGATGCCGGCCGTCCCGGATTTCGAGACGCGCATCGTTGAGCGTCAGCCCCCCGATCCTTTCGTCCCGAACGTCCGTGATGACCGCCTCTCCGAAATCGAGGGCGCCCGTTTCCGCAGCAAGACGGGCGCCGCGGATCCAGATATTCTCGGCACTGATGTCGTCGAGGATGTCGGCCAGGGATCCATCGGCGAACGGTCCACGCGGAAACGCAGCGCGAGTGATGTCGAGCTTGTCGAAGACGACCGTTCCGTCCTCACGTCCCAGCTCGACCGCGTCCGCCACTATCTTTTCGGCGCCGATGATGCCGTCGACGGACTCCCCGATCCCCGACAGCGAAAGGTTCTGCACGCTGATGCCGATGGCGCGCGGATCCGCCGGGCTCACAAGCGAGATCTTCGCGCCGACGATCGACAGCCCGTCCATCTTCCGGTCGCCGAAGCCGCTAACGACCAGGGACTGGAAGCCGAGAGCCGTCCGGTCGCCGGTGAGTCTCGCCCCGCGGACCCAGACGGTCTTTGCCGTGAGCTGACCGAGCGCCTCGGCAAACGACGTTCCCCCGACCGACGGGCCGGGGAAGGTCGCCTGGGTGACGTCGAGCCGATCCACGACCAGGGTCCGGTCCCCCTCGCCGATCGCGACCGCATCCGCCAGGATCTTTTCGGCGCCGATCGTGCCCCGCGCCGCCTTCTCGATCCCGGCAAGCGAGAGCCGGTCGACCTTGATCTCGATCATCCGGGGATCGCGCCCTTCGGCGACTGCGAGTTCGGCGCCGGAAATCGACAGCTCCTCAAGCCGACGGTCGTCCAGCCCGGTCAGGATCGCCAGCCGGAAGCCGAATGCCGCCTCTCGGGCCGAAAGACGCCCACCCCGGACCTGGATGTGCTTCGCGCTCAGAAGGTCAAGCACATCGGTGAGAGAATAGTCCGCCAGCGCCCGCTCGGGATAGGCTGCCCGCGTGACGTCCAGCCGGTCCAGAAGAAAGGTCCCGCCCTCTCCCCCGACCTCGACCGCATCGGCGACGATCCTCTCGACGCCGAGCTTGCCTTCGGCAACCTGCCCGACGCCCGCGAGCGAGAATCTCTCGACACTGATTCCGAGGGGTGCGGATCGCATGCCCTCCGACAATTCGATCTCGGCCCCCTGAACCGACAGGCTGTCGAACCGGCGGCCGGCAACTCCTGAGAGGACCGCCGACCGAAATCCGATCTCGCCCTCCCCCCCGACGAGCCGGGCGCCACGGACCGCCACGTTCCGCGCGCTCATAAGGTCGAGAATATGCCCGGCCGTCTCGGCCGCGCCCAACCGCCCCGGAAAGCTCGCCCCCGTGATGTCGAACCCGTCCAGGAAGACCCTTCCGGGGTCGGCGCCGACCTCGACCGCGCCGGCCACGATCTTTTCGGCTCCGATCTGCCCGTCATTTCCCGCCACGATGCCCGAGAACGAGACCTTGTCGACGTTTATCCCGACGGGTCGCGACCGTCCGCCCTTCGACAGTTCGATCTCGGCGCCCTGAACCGACAGGGTGTCGAGCCGGCGGCCGGCAATTCCGCTCAGGACCGCCGACCGGAACTCCATCGCGACCTCGTCTCCTGTAACCCGGGCGCCGCGGATCGCTACGTCCTTTGCGCTCACGAGGTCAAGGACGGCCCCGCCCGGCCTCGCCACGGGCGGTAGGGACGGAAAGCTCGCCCCCGTGATGTCCAGCTTGTCCACCACGACCGTTCCGGGATCGCCGCCGACCTCGACCGCGTCGGCCACGACCCTCTTGGCCCCGATCAGCCCGTCGTCGCCCGCCTCGATCCCGGAGAACGAGACCTTGTCGATGCTGAGCCCGAGGCCTTCCGGATCCTGGCCCGTCGCGAATTCGAACTCCGCCCCTTGCACGGAAAGCCCATTCAGGCGGCGGCCATCCAAGTCCGTCAGGATCGCCGACCGGAATCCGAGCGCGCTCTCTGCGGCATCGAGTCGTGCAGATCCGATACGCACATTGCCCGCGCGGGCCCGCCCCAGCGCCGGCGCGGGCGAGGCGTCGCCGAAGGAGCGCGCCGGCAAGGTGACGTCCGTGACATCCAGCCGGTCGATGACCAGAGTTCCGACGATTCCGGTGCCCTCGATGCCTTCCACCACGATTCTGGCCGCGGTGATGCCGCCGTCCGGCACCCTCTGGGCATCCGACAGGAAGATTTTCTCGATCCGAATGATCCCGCCGTCCGGCGTAGTGAGCTCGACCTCCCTGATCTGGACGGTTTCAGAGACGAGGATGCTTCCGACATCGCCGTAGGTGAGGGAGAAGCCGGGGGGCAGCGACCGCTTCACGTCCTCGATCATCGCGTGAAGCCTGGCGTTGGCGTATAGCTGCGCTCCGGTATAGCCGACGGCGGCGGTGAGGATCGCCACGGCCGAGCAGCCCACGATGATCTTCCTCATCCTCCCTCCTCCCCGCACGACCGGAGATCGTCTCCGGGTTGACGTCGCGATCGGATGCCAGCCGGCGGAGGGCCGCCACCCCCTGGCCCGGTCAGGCATGCCCTGGGACGTTCCCGTCGCGACTGCCACGGGATGCCTGGGGCACATAGGTTTCAGAGACCCAGCGCTGGGTTTCGGCAAGGCCTGCAAGATCCCGGAACAATGCGGCCGCGCTTATGCCAAGCCGGTAGAGGTCCGCCTGAATCTCGCCGCGGTCCCGTGCCGGCACTTCGTAGAACCGCAGCCTGCCGCCGGCGACCTCATGCACATCCTGCAGCGGGTTTCCCTGGATCGTGAAGATGCCCTCCTGGGCCGCCATCCGCGCCTCGATGATCGGCGGCGCGATCCGCGCGATATCGCCGTCGAACTCGAGCGGCGGACGCTCGCTGTACCAGTCGGGCCCCAGGAGCAGACCGTCATCGTTGCCGATCGGGCCCCAGTCATAGGCGTAGATCCAGGCCGGACGTCGCGCATCGCCGGTGACGGCGAAGTAGATCCCGACGAGCGGGCTTCGCGACCAGTCAAGAAGGCGGGTCGGCAGACCGAAATGCTGCGCCAGGGCCAGCCATTGCCAGTCGTCGGCCGGGACCCTGTCGGCCAGAAGAACGGCCTCGCGCTTGAAGCTTTCGAACATCCGGGCCTCGTAGCGGCGGAACCGCCGGAGGCTCTCGGCATCGGCCGCTCCCGGCTCGTCCCCCTGGGAGCAGAAGAAGGAGCGGACGGCCGCCGGCCACATCTGCCGGCGGTCGTCTATGCCGCGATAGAGCACCGATCGCCCCTTATAGGTGTCGATCCAGTCGAGGAAACGCTTGTAGGGAGTGGACCGGGTTTCTTGCGTCATGCCTGCCATGGCCAGCTCGTCCCATGACAAACTCCCGTTCCGCGCCGAAGTTTCACCGCGCCGGAAGGCTTGTCGCCGCAGTGTCCAAGGACTGCGATCTGGGGTATCCTTGGCGCCCGAAACGGTCGTGCACTCCCCGCTCCACCCATTGCCGACGACCGACCGTTGCCGGATCGCAAATGCCGCAACGCGGCATCGGACCAATCGCCACAAAGCCATGATCGGATCTGCCTCGAAGGCCTTCCGGAGCGGGCAAGCGGCTCCCAGCCCATATACGGTAGAATGAATTTCAGCTTACCCGAACATCTCCTCGACTTGCTGCCGACAGGCGTCTGCGTATGCGACCGGCAAGGAGCGATCCTTCGGTACAACCGGCAGGCGGCCGAACTTTGGGGCCAGTCTCCGGAAGCCGGAACGTCGCGGGAGCGCTTCTTCGCATCCTCCCGACTCTTCACCCCGGCAGGAGAGGCGCTGGACCCGAGCGACAGTCCGATGGCCAGGGTCCTGAGCACCGGCGTGTCCGAACGGAACCGGGAGCTGCTGTTCGAACAGCCCGACGGATCCCGCGTCCGGCTGCTGGCCAATGTCGATCCCGTCATGGCTGATGACGGGTCGCTCGGCGGTGCGGTCTGCAGCTTCCACGACATCACCGGTCGCAGCCTTGTGCGGACGCACATACCCGTCCAGGAGCGTCGGGCGCTGGAGCTGCTGGAAGAGCTGCCGGTCGCGGTCTACACGACCGATGCCGATGGCCGCGTCACCTTCTGCAATCCGGCGACGATCGCGCTTTGGGGGTCCGCTCCCGACCCGGTCGAGGAGAGATGGTGCATGTCGTGGCGCCTGCGCTGGCCCGACGGCCGGCCGATGGACTACGCCGACAGCCCCATGGCCCACGCCCTGGAGGACGGCCGGGCGCACAAGGGGGTCGAGATCCTTGCCGAACGGCCGGACGGAAGCTTCAGCCCCCTGCTTGCCTACCCGACGCCGATCAGGGACGACACCGGCCACCTTCTCGGCACCGTCAATACCCTTGTGGACGTCACCGAGCGCGAACGAGGCGGGGATTATTCACGACGGCTGGCCGCAATCGTGGAATTCTCGGACGACGCCATCATCAGCAAGGACCTCGACGGCATCATCACGAGCTGGAACGGAGGCGCCGAACGCCTGTTCGGCTACAAAACCGACGAGGTCATCGGCGAGCCGATAACGGTCATCATTCCGCCCGACCGCCTGGACGAGGAGCCTCAGATCCTGGAGCGGCTCCGCCGGGGCGAGAGGGTCGATCACTTCGAGACGCTGCGGCAGCGTAAGGACGGATCGCTCGTCGAGATCTCGCTGACCGTTTCCCCGGTCAGGGACGCGAGGGGCCGGATCATCGGTGCATCGAAGATCGCCCGGGACATTACCGAGCGCCGGCGCATGCTGGAGCAGCAGAAGCTGCACATCCGGGAGATGCATCACCGGGTCAAGAACCTGTTCGCGCTGGCAAGCAGCGTCGTCTCCTTGAGCGCACGGTCCGCGCGGACTCCGGAGGAACTGGCGCATGCGGTCCGGGCGCGATTGGCGGCGCTGGCCCGGGCCCTCGATCTCACGCTCGTGCCCGAGGACGGGCAGGAAGGGCCCGATGAGCGCAGGATCCAGCTGGACGCCCTGATCCGCACCATCGTCTCCCCTTACGAGGAGTCCGCCCCCGGCGCGGCATCCCGCATCACCCTAGAGGG
>JAJUFW010000524.1 GCA_029263555.1 Alphaproteobacteria bacterium | reverse complement strand
CGGTGCTGCTGGTGCTCCAGGGGATCGGCGGCGGTTGCGGATCGTCCGGTCAGGGCGAACGCGCAGACCACCGCAGCGGCGGCCAGCCATCCCGGCCTCGTCACCGCCCTACTCCGTGGCGGTCCGGGGCCCGGCAACCAGCCCGGCGTCGAGCGCCGCCAGCGCCGCCGTGAACCCGGCCAGCGAGAACTCGATGGTGAGACCGCGGCCATCGAGCAGGACATAACGGGCCTGACCGGTCCGGCCGGCCTTGAAGCGGGCGACAAGATCCTCGTTCGCCGGGGCCTCGACCCAGCAGCCGCGAGCATCGCAGTAGAGAAAATCGAAGGCGGCCGTCTCGCCACCGTCGACGGCGATGCTGAGACCGGGTGCGAGCCGCAAGCCCAGGGGCGCGACCGCGGTCAGGCGATACTCCGCCGACCCGTCAGGCCCCGGCGCCAGTGCGAGGGTCAGGACGGGCAGCGGCCGGCCGTCTTCCTGGACGGCCATCTCCTGCGCAACCTCGCAGAGCGTCCGCTCGCCCGTGTCGGCGCCAGGGATCCGGGCGCAGCGATAGGTCCAGTCGCCGAAGACCCGGCTCTCGGTATCCGGCGCGGGAACCGGCTCCGCACTGGCCGCCGCCGCAAACGCAATCGTAGCGACGACGGCGCCTACATGGCCCAGCCGTACGAAAGGCATTACCCACCTTAAGTTGCACCGGCCTCCTGCCGGCCAAACAAAAGTATTCTCGTGAGAAAACCGGGCGGCCGTTAAAACTTGGTTTAGAAGCGTGACCGCAGTGCGGAGAGGGCGTTCAGGTCGCCGGGCCTGAGAGCGGTCGCTTCCCGCGGGTGGCAGGGATGGTAGAAGCCGATCAGGGCGACGGGATCGGGATCGTTGCAATCTTGGCCCCTGGCCGCGACCTCGGCCGGCGCCCGGCGGGCCATGCCCTCAGGGCGACGCCTGGAGCCCGTTGCTGCCGCTTCAGGTCTGCACGATGTTGGGCGGCTGCCTGTCTCGAAGGATGCACCCATGCCGCAAGCGCTTGCCCATGTCGCCCTGATCGTCCGCGATTACGATGACGCCATCGCCTTCTTCGTTGAAAAGCTGGGCTTCGACCTGGTCGAGGACACCTGTCAGCCGGAGCAGGACAAGCGCTGGGTCGTGGTCGCGCCGAAGGGAGATAACGGCTCATCCATTCTGCTTGCGCGGGCGGCGACGGAACATCAGGCGCGTTTCATCGGCGACCAGGCGGGGGGACGGGTCTTTCTGTTCCTGAGAACGGATGATTTCTGGCGGGACTACAATGCCTATCGGGAGCGCGGCGTCAGCTTCGTGCGCGAACCGAGGAAGGCGGATTACGGCACAGTCGCGGTATTCGAGGATCTCTACGGCAATCTCTGGGATCTGGTCGAGTTCACGGACGGGCGCCCCTGAACGACCGCAACGTCCCGCAAAGCGGACCCGCCACGGCTTCCACTTCCGCCCTTCATCCTGTCAGTCGTTTCCAGCATGGACCTATGGCGAGGGCGTGCGGAGGGAACCGCCTGCCGTCTCGCGCAAGGGGACCGACCCGCCAGCGCTCTCCCGTCACCGATCCGGTTCGCCTGGCCCCGGACCGGCCCGTCCCCTCCGGACTCCCCCGCGCCGGATGCGCGGGGGAAGCCCTCAGAGGTCCCTGGTTACTCCGCGGCAACCGGCCTGCGGCTGGCGTTCAGCGTCATCAGCTGCCGGGCCCGCTCCAGGCACGCCGGCTGCTCGCTGCGGTAGCGGGCGCCGATCTCCATCATCATGACCGTGCCGGGCAGGAACTCCAGCTCGCCGAAGATGCCGTCCCAGTCGATGTCGCCCCAGCCGAGCGGCATGTGCAGGTCGCCGAGGCCGAGGGCGGTCGCTTCCTGCGGGTGGTAGGGCTGGTAGAAGCCGATCGGGCGGCCGAAGGAGTCGTGGACGTGGAGATGCCCCGCCACCGGCGCCATGGCGCGCAGCTGTCCGCGGAAGTCGAGACCGCGATAGGTGGATTCGATATAGGCGTGGCTGAAATCGATCAGGGCGACGAGATTGGGGTGGTTGACGGCCCTGACCGTGGCCGCGACCTCCGCCGGCGTCTGCCGGTACTGCCCCGGCTCGGTCGTGAAGATGTTCTCGAGCGCGATACGCACGTCATAGGGCCGGGCGAACTCGGCGAGCTCCAGGAGCGCCTCGCGCTCCCGCTGGTCGGCGCCCGCACGCTCGGCGAGCTGGTCGGCGCGGAGATGTCCGCCGTGCTGGACGATGACGCGCGCACCGATCCGGTCGCAGATCTCGATCAGGGCCTTGGCCGCGTCGAGCTGGTAGCGGACGGTCCCGGGATCCATGAAATTGGAGGAGACGAGCCCGTGGACCGTGTAGCGGAAGGGAAACTGGCCGGTGAGAGCCTGCAGCCGCTCCGCCCTTTCCCTGATGACGCGGCCGCCGCTGACGAGGTCGACGCTGGTCAGCCCGAGTTCGACCGTGTCGACGCCGATATCGGCCAGGCGGCGAAGATCGGCCTCGAGGCTGAACAGCTCTCCGTCCACGGAGCCCGAGCTGAAACCGGTCGCGATGATGTTGCTCACTGATGATCTCCGATTGAAAGGGTCGGTCGGGAACGTCCGACCATGGCCAGGGTGCGGGGGGTTCACGATGCCGCGCGCAGGGCGAGCGCGAGATCGGGCTGGTCCGACGTCAGGTGGCCGATGCCGCGATCGAGCCAGTGGCGG
>JAJUFW010000289.1 GCA_029263555.1 Alphaproteobacteria bacterium | reverse complement strand
GCGAAGGGAGCGTGCGGGAGAGGAAAATCTCCCCGGGCGGAGCACGGGCCGTCGCGCTGGATCCGAAAGCCCTGCCTCGGTCCGGGCGGGCACTTCCGATAATACACGGGGAACTTAATGAAGATCAGCTTTGCCGATGCGACGCTGCCGAAATCCGGGGCTTTGGCCGTCGGGATCTGGGCCGGGAGGAAACTTACGGAAGCCGCTTCCGACCTCGACCGGCGCAGCGACGGGCTGATCACCCGGGCGCTTTCCGCCGCCGGCAGGTTTTCCGGGAAGCAGGAGGAGCTGCTGCCGATCGTCGGCGTCAGCGGCCTGGAGGGGCTGTCGCAGTTGATCCTCGTGGGGTTGGGCGATCCGGCCAAGCTCGACGCCCTCGTCCTGCAGCGTGTCGGCGGCGCCCTTCAGGCCCATCTCGCGAAGGTCGGGGCCTCCGAAGCGACCTTCCTCTTCGACGCGCTCGACGGTGCGGCGGTACCGGCGGCGCAGGCCGCAGCGGAGCTTGCCTTCGGCGCTCTCCTGCGGTCCTACCGCTTCGACAAGTACCGGACGACCCTCAAGGAAGACCAGAAGCCGAGCCTGAAGAAGCTGACGCTGGCCCTGCCGGACAAGGCGGGCGCGCGCAAGCTGTTCGAGCGGCACCAGGCAGTGGCGGAGGGCGTGTTCCTGACCCGGGACCTGGTGTCCGAGCCGGCCAACGTGCTCTATCCGGAGACCTTCGCCGAGCGGTGTCAGGAACTGGCCGAGCTCGGCATCGAGGTCGAGGTGCTGGACGAGAAGAAGATGCGCAAGCTCGGCATGGGGGCCCTGCTGGCGGTCGGGCAGGGTTCCGACCGTGAGAGCCGGATGGTCGTCATGCAGTGGAAGGGAGGCGGCAAGGAGCAGCCGGTCGCCTTCGTCGGCAAAGGGGTGACGTTCGACACGGGCGGCATCTCGATCAAGCCGGCCCAGGGCATGGAAGACATGAAGTGGGACATGGGCGGCGCCGGTGTCGTCGTCGGGCTGATGAAGGCACTTGCCGGGCGCAAGGCGAAGGTCAACGCAGTCGGCGTCATCGGGCTGGTCGAGAACATGCCCTCCGGCAAGGCGCAGCGGCCCGGAGACGTCGTGACCTCCATGTCGGGACAGACGATCGAGGTGCTGAACACCGATGCGGAGGGCCGGCTCGTCCTCGCCGATGCGCTCTGGTACACCCAGGACCGCTTCAAGCCGCAGTTTATGGTCGATCTGGCGACGCTGACGGGCGCGATCATCGTCTCGCTCGGCTCGCTCAACGCCGGCCTGTTCAGCAATGACGACGCGCTGTCCGACCGGTTGATCTCCGCCGGCAAGGCGGTCGACGAGCCGGTCTGGCGCATGCCTCTCGGCGATGCCTATGACCGGCAGATCGACAGCGACATCGCCGACGTGAAGAACATCGGCGGCGGGCGCGAAGGCGGGGCGATCATCGCGGCCCAGTTCCTGCAGCGTTTCGTCAACGGCGTGCCGTGGGCGCATCTGGACATCGCCGGCATGGTCTGGAGCAAGAAGGACGGCCCGGTCGCGCCGAAGGGCGGCACCGGCTACGGCGTCCGCCTGCTGGATCGTTTCATCGCCGACAATTACGAAGGCTGACGGGGGAGGGGGCGCCCCTTCCGGCGCCCCCTGTCACTTGCCGGGAACCGATGGTCGAGGTCCGATTCTATCACCTGGTTCGCACGACCCTGGAGCGGGCGCTTCCGGAGCTGCTGGAGAAGTGCGTTGATCGGGGCTGGCGGGCCGTCGTCATGGCCGGGTCGGAGGAAAGGGTGGAACAGCTCGCCCATCTCCTCTGGACCTATCATGATCGGAGTTTCCTGCCGCACGGCACCCGCCGCGACGGAGAGCCGGACCGACAGCCGATCTGGCTCACGGACGAGGACGAGAATCCGAACGGCGCGAAGGTGCTTTTCGCCGTGGACGGCGCGGTTTCCGCCCATCCCGACCGCTTCGACCGGATCTGCGACCTCTTCGACGGCAACGATCCGGAAGCGCTGGAGGCCGCCCGCGGGCGGTGGAGGGCCATGAAGGCGGCCGGCCACACTCTCGCCTATTGGCAGCAGGACGAAGCGGGCCGCTGGCGGGAGAAGCAGCGGACCGGGCCCGCCGCCGAGGCCTAGCCGGCCTCGGCCGCTTCCTCCAGCCGGGTCTGCGCCTCGAGCCAGGCTTCCTCGGCGGCGGCGATCGCCGTTTCCGTCTCGTGCAGGGCGATCTGCAGCCGAGTCACCTTGTCGGCCGGGCCCTCGTACAGCGCCGGATCGGCAAGCTGCTGTTCGAGCGCGGCCTTTTCCTTCTCCAGCTTGGCGATCCTGGCCTCGGCGTCCTTTGCCTGCTTGCGGAGGGGGGCGAGCGCCGCGCGGCTCTCGGCCGCGGCCCGGCGCTGGTCGCGGCGGTTGACGGTCTCGACACGGTCGGCCGCCTTCGCTGCGTTTCTTTCCGCCCGTTCGGAACGGCGCTGTTCGGCCAGCAGGCGCCGATAGTCCTCGATATCGCCGTCGAACGCCTTGACCGTCCCGTCGGCCACCAGCCACAGCCGGTCGGCCGTCAGCTCGATCAGATGCGGATCGTGGGTGATCAGCACGACGGCGCCCTGATAGGCGTTGATCGCCTGGACCAAGGCCTCCCGGCTGTCGATGTCCAGATGGTTGGTCGGTTCGTCCAGCATCAGGATGTGTGGGGCGTCCCGGGTCATGAGCGCGAACAGCAGGCGCGCCTTCTCCCCGCCCGACAGGTTGCCGATCAGCGTCTCGGCGCGCTCCTGGACGAAGCCGAAGCGGCCGAGATGGGCGCGCACCTTCTCCTCGGTCGCGAGCGGCATCCATTCCTTGGCCTGCGTCAGGGCGTCGAGCCGCGGATTCAGCTCCTCCGTCTGGTGCTGGGCGAAATAGCCGACCTTCAGTTTCGATGACCGCCGGATCGTGCCCGACAGGGGAGGCAGGCGCCCGGCCAGGAGCTTGACCAGGGTCGACTTGCCGTTGCCGTTCGCGCCCAGGAGCGCGATGCGGTCGTCCATGTCGATGCGCTGGTTCAGGCCGGAAAGGACGACCTTGTCGCCATAGCCGGCCTTGACGCCCTCGAGAGCGATGAGGGGCGGGGATAGCGGCTCGGGATCCGGGAAGTCGAAAGTGACGGTCCTGTCCTCGATCACGCTGACGATCGGCTCCATGCGCTCGAGCGCCTTCAGGCGGCTTTGCGCCTGCCGCGCCTTGGACGCCTTGTAGCGGAACCGGTCGATGAAGGCCTGCATGTGCCGGCGCTGCGCCAGCTGCTTCGCCTGGAGGGCGGCCAGGTGCTCCATCTTCATGCGGCGAGTGCGCTCGAACTGATCGTAGCCGCCGGCATAGGAGACGAGCTTGCCGCGTTCGAGATGGATCGTCGTATCCACGACCCGGTTCAGGAGGTCCCGGTCATGGCTGACCAGCAGGATCGTCTCGGGGTAGGACTTGAGGAAGCCTTCCAGCCAAAGCGAGGCTTCGAGATCGAGGTGGTTGGTCGGCTCGTCCAGCAGCAGAAGGTCCGGGCGGGTGAACAGGGTGGACGCAAGCGCCACGCGCATCCGCATTCCGCCCGACAGTTCCCGGCAGGGGCGGGCCTGGGCCGCCTCGTCGAAGCCGAGGCCGCTGAGGATCGCCGCCGCACGGGCGGGGGCCGTGTGGGCCTCGATATCGGCAAGACGGGTGTGGATCTCCGCGATCCGGTCGGGATCGGTCGCCGTCTCGGCCTCCACCAGGAGGGCGGAGCGCTCGGTGTCGGCTGCCAGCACGGTATCGAGCAGGCTCTGCTCGCCCCCCGGCGCCTCCTGGGCGACCATGCCGATGCGCCAGCGCTGGGGAACGGTGATCGAGCCGCCGTCGAGCGGAAGCTCGCCGGCGATGAGGCGGAGAAGGGTCGTCTTACCGGTCCCGTTGGCGCCGACCAGCCCGACCCGGTGTCCCCTGCTGACGGCGACGGTCGCCTGATCGAGGATGAGTCGGCCGCCTATCCGGTAGGTCACGTCGTTGATCTGCAGCATGGCGCGCTTGTAGCATCAGTTCTGGACGAAATCGCCTAATTCGGGACCCGGGGCGAAGCGGCGGTTGCCGGTCGGAATGGGGCCGTATATAAGGCCGCACCTTTATTATCCGAAACGGCCTTGAGGAAAGAACGATGGCTGTCGAGCGTACACTTTCGATTATCAAGCCCGATGCGACCCGCCGCAACCTGACCGGCAAGATCAATGCCCGGTTCGAGGAGCAGGGCCTGCGGATCGTCGCCCAGAAGCGGATCTGGCTGACCCGGCAGCAGGCCGAGAAGTTCTACGAGGTCCACGCCGAACGGCCGTTCTACAAGGACCTGTGCGACTTCATGACCTCTGGTCCGGTCGTGGTCCAGGTGCTGGAGGGCGAGAACGCGGTCGCCCGCAACCGCGAGATCATGGGCGCCACCAACCCGGCTAACGCCGCCGAGGGTACGATTCGCAAGGACTTCGCGGAATCGATCGAGGCGAATTCGGTTCACGGCTCCGACAGCCTGGACAACGCCCGGCGCGAGATCGCGTTCTTCTTCGCCGAAAGCGAAATCGTCGGCTGAAGTCTCCGGGCGGCCCGGCCGCCCGGCATCCGAAAT
>JAJUFW010000306.1 GCA_029263555.1 Alphaproteobacteria bacterium | reverse complement strand
GGGGTCGTGCTGCCGCGGGGCTGCCACAAGACCCCCCGGGCCGGCCTGTTGGGCGCGGCCACGGCCCACACCCCGCCATTGGTCCTGTCGGGGGGGCCGTTGCTGGACGGGCATTACCGGGCCCCCACGGCCGGTTCGGGCACGATCCTTTGGGAGGCCCGCCGGATGTACGCGGCGGGGGAGATCGCCTACGACCAGTTCATGGAAATGGCGGCCGGTTCAGCCCCCAGCGTCGGCCACTGCAACACCATGGGCACCGCCCTGTCGATGAACAGCCTGGCCGAGGCGCTCGGCATGTCGCTGCCGGGCTGCGCCAGCATCCCGGCTCCCTATCGGGAACGGGCACAGATGGCCTTCCGAACCGGGCAACGCATCGTGGAAATGGTCGAGGAGGATCTTCGGCCGTCCCGGATCCTGACAAGGCAGGCCTTCGAAAACGCGATCGCGGTTGCCTCCGCGATTGGGGCATCCAGTAACTGCCCGCCCCATCTGATCGCGATCGCGCGGCATATGGGCGTCGAGCTCACGATCGAGGACTGGCAGACGGTGGGGCACGACATACCCCTCATCGTTAACTGCCAGCCGGCCGGCGTTCACCTGGGCGAAGCCTTCCACCGGGCAGGAGGCGTGCCTGCGGTCCTGCACGAGCTTCTGAAAGCGGGGCGGCTTCATGGCGACGCGCTGACCGTGAGCGGCCGGACGATCGGAGAACACGCGAAGGAGGCGTGCGACCGCGACGTCATCCGTCCCTACGACCAGCCGCTGATGCGGGACGCCGGCTTCATCGTCATGACCGGCAACCTGTTCGATTCCGCCGTGATGAAGGTGAGCGTCATCAGCCGCGAGTTCCGCGAACGCTATCTCAGCCGACCGGGAGCGGAAAACAGGTTCGAGGGCCGAGCGATCGTGTTCGAGGGGCCCGAGGACTATCATGCCCGGGTGAACGATCCGGATCTCGGCATCGACGAGCACTGCATCCTCGTCATCCGGAACTGCGGCCCGGTCGGCTACCCGGGCTCGGCCGAGGTGGTCAACATGCAGCCTCCGGACCATCTGATCCGGCAGGGTGTCACGGAGCTTGCCTGCATCGGCGACGGCCGGCAGAGCGGCACCTCGGCAAGCCCCTCGATTCTGAATGCCTCGCCGGAAGCGGCAGTCGGCGGCGGCCTTGCCCTCATTCGGACCGGCGACCGGGTGCGGATCGATCTGGAGAAGGCCCGCGTCGATCTGCTGGTCGAGGCGGACGAACTGGCCGCACGCCGGGCCGCCTGGCACCCCGATTATCCGGAAAGCCAGACCCCCTGGCAGGAGATCCATCGGGCCACGGTCGGGCAGCTTTCGACCGGGGCCTGCATCGAGCCGGCGACGCTCTACCTCAGGATCGCCGAACGCAAGGGGGTGCCGCGACATTCGCACTGACCGATCGCCGGATGCCCCAACCGGCTTGACGGGCGGGCGCCAAGCACGGCTAGTCTGCCGGCCCTTAAGACCACGAGATCCGGACAGCGTAGCGATGCCACCGAGAAGCAATCCTCTGAAGCTCAATCCCCTTCAGGCCAAGACCCTGACCATCCTGCAGCAGCTGGCGCGGTCGCCCGGCCATGCCGAAGCGCCGGCGGAGGACGGCTCGGTCCTGGTCGGCAACTTCCCGCCGCCGCACGGCGACCACTACCATGTCGGCGATGCCGTCGTGATGGGCAGCGACGCGACCGGCCTGCACAACCCTGCCGTCTTCGTCGCCCTCGCCCGCAAGGGGCTGGTCCGGCCGTCCATGCCCGGCACCGCAGTCCTGACGCCGGAGGGCCTGGCCTACGATACGGGTCTCACCGACCGCATACTCCACCGCCACCACCACCATTGAGCCGACAATGCGCCTTCAGCTTCTCTCCTGGCCCGAAGTCGAGAGCTATCTTCAGAGGTCCCGCGGCGTGATCGTGCCGATCGGCTCGACGGAGCAGCACGGGCCGACCGGACTTCTCGGCACCGACGCGCTCTGCGCCGAGGGGATCGCGCTTCGGGTCGGTGAGGAAGCGGGGGCGCTGGTCGCCCCGACGATCGGCGTCGGGATGGCCGAACACCACATGGCCTTTCCGGGCACGGTCACGCTGCGGCCCTCGACCCTGGTCCTGGTGATCCGGGATGTCGTCCAGTCCCTGGCCTGGCACGGGTTCGAGCGCTTCCTGTTCATCAACGGCCATGGCGGCAACCTGCCGACGATCAAGGCCGCCTTCTACGAGATCCACGCCGAGGCGCGGGCGACACGCGGCGCCGCCGCGCCGGACCTGCGCCTGAAGGTGATGAACTGGTGGGACGGGCAGGAGGTGCGCAATCTCGGACGCGAGCTGTACGGCAGCCGGGACGGCGCCCATGCCACCGCCAGCGAGATCGCCGTCACCCGGGCGCTCTTTCCCGATCACATCAAGACGGCACCGCTCGACCCGCCCGTGGCGCCGTCCGCCGCCTTCCACGATTCCCGGCATTTCCGCGCCCGGCACCCCGACGGCCGGATGGGCTCCGACCCGTCTCTCGCCACGCCCGAACACGGGCACCGGCTGATCGCCGCGGCGGTCCCGGCGCTTGCGGCCGCCTACCGGTCTCTGCTGCAGGAACCGTAAGGCCGGCGGCCCGGGATTTCGGCCGGCCTATCGCGGCAGGAACACGACCGGCGCCATGCCGATGATGCGGTTGGGCGGCCCCGGCTGCGGCACCGCATAGCAGTCCGGTTCCGCAAGGGTGCGATAGCAGAAGATCGGGGGCGCGCGTCGGATGTCCGCCTCATCCCGGTCGGAACTGCCGCAGCCGCCAAGGCCGACGATGCCGGCGAGAAGAATCGGAAGATGGAGGACCGTGCGGGCTGGAAACATCATGGCATCCCCCTTGGCTGGCTACCCGGCGGATCGGACCCGACCCCGATTGCCCCTTCGGCCCGAGGGTCAACCGGCGTCCAGGCACTCCAGGAAGCGTACCGGCGCACCGGCGGGTTCGCCAAGCAGCTCGTCGTCCCGCATCACGACGCGACCACGCAGGACGGTCATGACCGGCCAGCCGATCACCTCGACCCCGTCATAGGGCGTCCAGGCGGAACGGCTGCGGATCCAGCCGTCCGTGATCCTGCGCCGGGCGTCGAGATCCACGATCGTGAAATCGGCGTCATAGCCCCTGGCGATGCGGCCCTTGCCGGCGATGCCGAAGACCCGGGCGGGCCCGGCGCTCGTCAGGTCGATGAAGCGCTGCAACGTGAGGCGCCCTTCCGCGACATGGGTCAGCATGACCGGCACCAGCGTCTGGACGCCGGTCATGCCGCTCGGGCTTTGCGGATAGGGGCGCGCCTTCTCTTCCAGCGTATGGGGCGCATGGTCCGAGCCGAGCACGTCTACCGTCCCGTCGGCCACCGCGCGCCACAGAGCCGCCCGCTGGGCTTCGTCCCGGATCGGCGGATTCATCTGCGCCCGGCTGCCCAGCACATCGTAGCATTCGGGCCCGGCGAAGGTCAGATGCTGGGGCGTGACCTCGACCGTGGCTAGGGCCTTGTGCCCGGCCAGAAGCTCCATCTCCTCGCCGGTCGTGACATGGAGGACGTGCACCCGACGGCGGGCCTCCGAGGCCAGCCGCAGCAGGCGCCTCGTCGCGCCGAGCGCGGTTTCCACGTCGCGCCACTCGGGATGCATGCGCACCGGCGCGCCGTCGGCGACCATCGCGCGGCGCTCCTTCAGCCGCTCTTCATCCTCGGCATGGACCGCGACCCGGCGCCGGCCGTTGGCCAGGATCCGCCCGATCGACCCGTCGTCGGAGGACAGAAGATCCCCGGTAGACGAGCCCATGAAGATCTTGACCCCGGCGCAGCCGGGCAACCGTTCGAGCCGCGGCAGGTCTTCCGCATTGGTCGCGGTGCCGCCGACGAAGAAGGCATGGTCGCACCATGCCCGCCCGCGCGCCCTGGCCAGCTTGTCCGCCAGCGCTTCGGCCGACGTCGTCAGCGGTGTCGTGTTGGGCATCTCGAAGATGGCGGTAACGCCGCCCGCCACGGCGGCGGCGGTCCCCGTCGCCAGATCCTCCTTGTGCTCGCCCCCGGGCTCCCGGAAATGGACCTGGGTGTCGATGACCCCCGGAAGCACCGTGAGCCCGGTGCAGTCGACCGTTTCGGCCGCGGAGGCGCCGCCCAGGGCACCGAGGGCCGCGATACGGCCCGCGATCACGCCGATATCGGCGGGCTCGACACCGGAAGGGGTGGCGACGGCGCCGCCGCGGAGGATCAGATCGAAACGCTCGGCCAAAGCTCAACTCTCCCCTGGGCGATTTCATCGGCCCGGGTTATAGCGCCGGGATCGGCGGCCGCCTATGCCGATCAGCATCCCTCCGGCGAAAGTCGGGCGGACGGCGTGGCGGACACCCCCATATCTTGCAACCGGGCTTGATCCGGGAGTGTGATGATCCAGCCGACGGAATCGGAGCATGAGAGAGGATCGAGAATGAGTGCCGG
>JAJUFW010000529.1 GCA_029263555.1 Alphaproteobacteria bacterium | reverse complement strand
GCGGACCGCTGGCCCGACGAGAAATGGCGCGACCTCGAGGATCAGCTCGGGGCCGCCCCCACCGACACCGATCCCGCCGGGCAGATCAACCGGCCGGGACAGGCCCCGCAGGGCAAGCGCCGCTCCGACTGGCTCGGGCGGCGGGAGGGATGGTTCTGAACATGATCGACTGGACGGAAACCGAGCTTTCGGCGCTGCGCCGGGCCTATGCCAGCGGCACGACGCGCGTCAGCTATGACGGCAAGTCGGTGGATTACGGCTCGGCCGAGGATCTGCTCGCCCGCATCCGGACCATCGAGCGCGCCATCGCGGGCACCACACGGCCGCTGCCGGTGGCGGGGCTCGCGGGCTTCTCGCGCGGGGATCGCTGATGTCCGCGACCTGGTTCGACCACGCCATCGCCACGGTGGCGCCGCGCATGGCGGCTCGGCGCGTGATGGCGCGTCAGGCATTCGAGACGCTGACGCGTGGCTATGACGGCGCGGCGCGCGGGCGACGGACGGACGGCTGGCGCGCGCCGGGATCCTCGGCCGACACCGAAATCGGCGTCGCCGGGGCGCTGCTGCGCGACCGCATGCGCGATCTGGTGCGCAACAACCCGCATGCGGCCAAGGCCGTGGCGGTGCTGGTCAACAACATCATCGGCGCGGGCATCATGCCCCGCGCCGCTAGCGGCGACGACAAGCTGGACCGGAAGGTCGATGCGCTCTTCGAACGCTGGACGGCGGACTGCGACGCCGATGGCCAGCTTGACTTCTATGGCCTGCAGACGCTGATCTGCCGGGAGATGGTCGAGGCGGGCGAGGTTCTGGTGCGCCGCCGCCTGCGGCGCGCGAGCGACGGCCTGCCGGTGCCGCTGCAATTGCAGGTGCTGGAAGCCGACTTCCTCGACGCCACCAAGTCCGGAGCCCTCGGCGCAGGGCGCCTCGTGCAGGGGATCGAGTTCGACCCGGTCGGGAAGCGCCGGGCTTACTGGCTGCATGCCGAACATCCCGGCGACGCCTATGGGGCCTTGCAGAACGGTCTGCAGAGCCGCCCGGTCCCCGCGACCGAGATCGCCCATGTCTACGAGAAGCAGCGCACGCAAGCGCGCGGCGTCCCCTGGGGCGCGCCGGTGATCCGGTCGTTGCGTGATCTCGACGACTATGAAGTGGCCGAACTGGTTCGCAAGAAGACCGAGGCCTGCGTCACCGCCATCGTCTTCGGCGACGACGAGGCGCAACAGGGCATCGCGCCCTCCGTGGTCGATGCCGACGGCAACCGGGTGGAACAGTTCGAGCCGGGGCTGATCGCCTATGCCCGCGGCGGCAAGGACATCCGCTTCAACCAGCCCTCGGCGACGGGCGGCTACGGCGAATACAAGCGCGCGAGCCTGCACACGATCTCGGCAGGCTTCCGCGTGCCCTACGAGCTGCTGACGGGGGACCTGTCCCAAGTGAACTACTCCTCGATCCGGGCGGGTCTCGTGGAGTTCCGCCGCCAGATCGACGCCGTCCAATGGCAGCTGTTCATCCCGATGTTCTGCGCCCCGGTGTGGCGGTGGTTCACGGAAGCCGCATGGGCGGCGGGGCAGATCCCGTCGCCGATCGTGCCTGTGGAATGGTCGCCGCCGAAGTTCGAGGCGGTCGATCCGCAGAAGGACGCGATGGCGAACCTGCTGTCCATCCGCTCGGGCACCATGACGCTGGCCGAGGTGATCGCCCGGCAGGGCCGCAACCCCGACGCCGTGCTGGCCGAGATCGCGGCGACCAACGCCAAGCTCGACGCGCTGGGGTTGGTCCTCGACAGCGACCCTCGCCGCGTCACCAAGACCGGCAGCGCACAATCCAAAGACGGGGCCAGCGATCCGGCGAACGATCCGGCCGCCGACGAACCAGACGCCGACGACCCGACCGCCGACGCGGATACAGACCCGGCGCAGGCCGACCAACAGGACTGACCTTCATGGACACGATGATCGAACTGCCGGCCATGCGCCGGTCGGCGGAGCTTGCGCCGAACACGGCCGATGCCGACAACCGCACCGTCGAGGTGGTCTGGTCGGCCGGGGCTCGCGTCCGCCGTGCCACCTTCTTCGGCGAGCCTTATGACGAGGAACTCAGCCTCGACCCGGCCCATGTCCGGCTCGACCGGCTGAACGCGGGCGCGCCGTTCCTGAAGGTGCACGAGCTCGACACGCTCGACGCGGTGATCGGCTCGGTCGTGCCGGGCTCGGCCCGGATCGAGAACGGTCGCGGCATCGCCTTGGTCCGGATCAGCGAGCGTGCCGATGTCGAGCCGATCTGGCGCGACATCCAGGCGGGGCACATCCGCGCCGTCTCCATCGGCTACCAGGTCCACCGGTTTGATATCTCGAAGCCTGATGGCGCCCGCGAGCTCTGGCGCGCGGTGGACTGGACGCCCTTCGAGGTCTCCGCCGTCGCGGTCGGAGCCGACCCAGCAGCGGGCTTCCGCGCCCAGCACCCCCTTCACGACTGCGTCCTCCACCGCCGGGACGCCCCTTCCACCACGAAAGGACCGATCCCGATGACGGACACGACCCAGACCCCGGCGAGCGACGCCGCAACCCCCGCCAACACCCAGCCGACCGCGCCGGTCGAAACCGAGGACACCCCCATGACCGAGCCGAAACCGGCTGCGCCCGACCCGAAGGTCGCGGCCAGCGAGACGCGCAGCCAGCCGAAGACGCAG
>JAJUFW010000055.1 GCA_029263555.1 Alphaproteobacteria bacterium | reverse complement strand
CTCTAGTCCGTTCCGATACCGTAGACCGCATCGGCCAGATGCGGCGAGAGATCTCCACAGGACCGCTCGGCGTCCCACGGCAGCAAGGTCAGGACCCCCAGTTTTCCGAGCGCGGCCAGTTGATGGGGCACCCCGTAGCCATTTTCCACATGCCCCGCCCCCATGACGCCGACGACGAGGCGCCCGCCGGCGTCATGGGCCTGGGCGAGCGCTTCGGCCATCGCCCGGTCCCAGAGAAGCTGCGCGTCCACGAAGCGGCGGAAGGCCGGATCGTCGGCGGCCGGCGTCCTTCCGTCCGCGTGAGCGGCATAGACTTCCGCCAGGTGCGAGACATAACCCGGCATCGGATCGGCCGGCCGGCCGACCGGCATCTCCGTGCGCGCGGCGACGGCATCGAAGCCCTCCTGGCCGACCTCGCGAACCAGGGAGCGGTCGACATTCAGCGCGATCAGCGGAATTCCGTGTTCCCGGGCATAGGCGAAGATCGGCCGGTAAAGCGCGAAATCGAAGCCCCAGCTTTCCTTCCACGCGCTTTCCTCCAGGAACCCGGCCTGATCGACGGCGCCGGCGACATAGCGGTCCAGCGCCCCCTGGGCCCGACGCGGCAGCATTTCCAGCCCGACGGCCAGCTCGGGCCGGCGGGCCCGGAGCTCGGCAATCACCTCGGCCTGCCAGAGGTGGTGGGCCGCCCGGTCGTGGGTTTCCCCCAGCAGAACGAAGTCGACCGCATGGGCGCGGTCGAACAGGGCCGCGGCTTCTATCGGCCGGCCGTCGCCGGCCAGCCATCCGCCGACCGGAACGCACCGCGCCGCCGTTTCCGTCCCGCTGCTTCCGCCATCGACCGAAGCGCACGCCGCGAGCCCGAACATTGCCATCAGGTAGAGATAGCGCTTCATCGAAACGATCCTTGCAGTCGAGGGCGGAACGGCAGGAGCCGGCGCCCGCAACCCTATCTATCGGTTCCGCCAATGGCGCGTCGAGCCCCATACCGCGGACCGCATGTCGCGGTTGGGACTTGCTGCCGGCCGCGCGCCCGCCCATGCTGGATCGGAGGAACTGCCGGAACGGTCCGACCCGGAACGGCCCGATGAATTTGCGCGGAGGAAGGATCCATGGCCGGAAAACCAGCCACGCCGGCGCTTTTCGTCACCCTTTCGTCGGCGCTGCTTCTTGCCGCCTGCGCGAACCAGGCGGCGACGGACCGTGCCGTCATGGCCCAGTCCGCCCTGGTCGGCATGCCTGAACCGCAGCTCCTGTCCTGTGCCGGCGTGCCGAACCGAACCAGTTCGCGCGACGGCGTCGATTACTTCACCTATTTCCGGCCGGGCAGCTACGGTTCCGCCGGACCTTCGGTCGGCCTGGGCATCGGCGGGGGCAGCAGCAGCGGCGTCGGGGTCGGCGTCGGTTTCGGCATCCCGGTCTTCACCGGGGGCGGCAGCGCCAGCGAATCCTGCGAGGCGACCTTCGTGCTGCGCAACGGGGCGGTCGAGCAGCTCCGCTACAACACGCGCAGCGGCTATGTCGGCGCCTGCGAGCCGATCGTCCGGAACTGCCTGCCCCAAAGCTGAGGGACGCCCGTCCCCGAATGGGCCCGCCGGAACAAGGGCCGCTAGAAATAGGCGATCATGCGCCCGCCGACGAGCGCGCCGATCCACGACAGAAGCGAAACCGCCGCACCGGCCCGGGCGCCGACGGGCGGCCGCACCCCCGCCCTGCCCCAGGCGTCCATGCGCCCCCAGGGGCCCAGGCGGAAGACGACCACGTTCAAGAGCGCAACCGCGATGAACGCCAGCTTCACCTGAAAGGCCGGGTTCACCGCGATGTGGGTCGCCTCCGTCGTGAACAGGAGCAATCCTGCGGGCACCGCCAGGGCGAAGCCGACGACCGCCAGCGGAACCGTCACCCGGCTCACCGGCTCCAGCGGCACGCCGCGGGCGAAGCCGAGCACCCTGAGGTCGAAGGCGGCGATCGAGCCGACAAGCAGCGCCAGGCCCAGGATGTGAACCACCTCGACAACGGGATAGAGCATCACCGACTGGCGCATCGCGTCGCCGACTGCCGACCGTTCGACCGCGACGATCCAGGGATGGGTCGACGCAACATGCTCCATCGATGCGCCTGTCCGCCGGAGATTCAGCGAAGCTGGATGGTCACGCCGTTGTGGGTGATGCTCTCGGCCCGCATCTCGTCCTCGTTCGTCCGGCTGGGATATCCGATGACGACGACGCGGTCGCCCGGCGCGATCTCGGTGACGGGCAGGCCCCGGCGCGCCATGCGCGAGGGCGGCGACAGCGTCACCAGCCACACACGCCCCTCGACGGCGAGCATGAGTTCGGCATGAGGATTGTCGGGCCGAACCTCCTCGACCACACCGTCCAGGGTGATCTGGGTGTCTGAATCGTAGGATCCCCAGCCGTGATGGGCCTGGGCCACTTGAGGAGGAAACGCTGCGGAGAAAATGGCGAGCGCAAGAAGTCGTGCACGCATGAGGTCCGCTCCCGAATTGCCCGTTTCCGTGACGACCCCGAGATCATCGCATGAGAGACGGCCGGCTGCACGACACTTTCGATTAAGCCTTCCGGAGGATCGGTCGTTCTTGCGGTTCGGGTCCCGTCGCTTTATGGCGTTCTGTCGGATCGTCCCGTGCGCGGCCCGACGAGCGCCGCGGACGTCATCCCCGACTTTAAGGAACGGAACTCTCGACCGGTGACAGGACGGAGCGACAAGCAACAGCGGCACCCCCGTTGCCCCGGTCGAACCGGAGCAGGCGCGAAGCTCGGCCTGCTTGCCTCTGTCCTCTGTCTTTTCCTTGCCCTGGTCAGCCTGGCGGCTGCCGGCGACGCCGGCCACGGCATCGCGCCCGACGGCGGCCCGAACGCCGTCCTCGCGACGGCGACGGGCGACGGCGCCGCCCTCGATCACGAGGATCCGGCCGACCGGTCCCTGATCAGGGCGACGCGGCAGTTCCGGCCGGCGACCGACGGCAAAGTCCCGGCCCTCGCGTCACCACCACCGGCATTTCCCGCGGCGGCGCCCGCCCTGCGCGGGCGATCCTGCAGGGGCGCCCGCGCCGTCGCCTCAGCGTCCCGGCCCTTCCCCCAGCGGCGCCGGACCCGGAATCCGCCGCGCGCCCCGCCCGCGCCCGTCCTGACCTGAGGCCCGCGCCACCGATCCCGGCGGCGCCCGGCTTCTTCATCCACCGGTTCCCTGTCCGGGCCGCTTTCGGTCCCGACGGCGGTCGTTCGGCCGCGCTCTAAGGTATCATTCCATGCAATATCCCCGTTGGAAGGTCGCGACCTTCGCGATCCTCATCCTGGCCGGCTTCCTGATCGCCGCGCCGAACCTGCTTTCCCGCGAACAGCTCGACCGCCTGCCCGATTGGCTGCCGAAACAGCAGGTCACGCTGGGACTGGACCTTAGGGGCGGGTCGCACCTGCTGCTGGAGGTCGATTCCGCGTCCCTGTTCCAGGCGCGAGAGCAGGACCTCGCCGACGAGGTCGGCCGGGCACTGCGGGCGGAGGGCGTTCCGCCCGACGCCATCAGCATCGACGACGGCAGGCTTGTGGTGACGTTCGGTGACCCGGATATGGCCGACGATGCCGTACGGATCATTCGCGGATTGCCCTCGCTGCTCTCCTCAGGTCCTTCCGGCACGTTGGCGTCCCCGTACACGGTCAGCCGATCGGGAGGAAGCGTCAGCATCGCCCCCACCCCCGCGGCCATCGCGGAAGCGACCCAGGCCGCCCTCGAGCAAAGCCTCGAGGTCGTCCGCCGGCGCATCGACGAAACCGGCGTCGCGGAGCCCACCATCATGCAGCAGGGCGCGGACCGCATCCTGATCCAGCTTCCGGGCGTACAGGATCCCGGCCGGATCAAGGCGCTCCTGGGCACCACCGCCCGGATGACGTTCCATCTGCTGGACGAAACCCTGGATCCGGCACGGCTGCAGGGCGGCCGGCCGCCGGCCGGCATCCAGATCCTTCCGGGAGAAACGGCAGGCGAGCTCTATCCCGTCCGGCGGCGGATCATGCTGGAAGGCGACCGCCTGGTGGATGCGGGCGCCGGCTTCGATCCCCAGACCGGCGCGCCCGTGGTGACGTTCCGCTTCGACAGCATCGGGGCCACACGCTTTGCCGACATCACAAGGGAGAATGTCGGCCGACGCTTCGCCATCGTCCTGGACGGCAAGGTCCTGAGCGCGCCGGTGATCCGCGAGCCGATCACCGGCGGCTCTGGCCAGATCAGCGGCAGCTTCACGGTCCAGGAGGCGCAGGACCTCTCCGTCATGCTGCGGGCCGGCGCCCTGCCCGCCCCGCTCAAGGTCATCGAGGAAAGGACCGTCGGGCCGGATCTTGGCCAGGATGCCATCCAGATGGGCCTCTATACCGGTCTTCTGGGCTTTGCCCTCGTCGTCGGCTTCATGGTGATGCTCTACGGCGCCTGGGGCATGCTCGCCAACATGGCGCTGGTCCTGAACATCGTCCTGACCTTCGCCGCCCTGTCCCTTCTGGGCGCGACGCTGACGCTGCCCGGCATCGCCGGCATCGTGCTCGGCATCGGGCTTGCGGTCGACGCCAACGTCCTGATCAACGAACGGATCCGGGAGGAGACACGGCGGGGCAGAAGCGCCATGGCCGCGCTCGATGCGGGTTTCAGCCGCGCCTTCGCGACGATCGTCGATTCCAACCTGACGACCCTGATCGCGACGGTCCTCCTGTTCGCCTTCGGCTCGGGCCCGGTCCGCGGATTTGCCGTCACCATGGCGCTGGGCATCGGCATTTCGATGTTCACCGCCGTTTCGGTGGTGCGCTACGTGATGGTGACCTGGGTCCGGAGGGCCCGCCCGAAGCAGCTGGTCATCCGACCGCTGTTCGGGCTGAAGCTGATCCCCGACGACACGAGTATCGGGTTCATGCGCGCCCGTTTCGCCGGGATCGCGGTCTCTCTCGTTCTCTCCATCGCGTCGATCGGCCTGTTCGTCAAACCCGGCCTCAACTACGGTGTCGACTTCGTCGGGGGCATCCTGCTTGAGGTCAGGACCGACGGCCCGGCGGACCTCGCCGGGCTCCGCGGCGCGCTCGACGGGCTGGATCTGGGCGAGGTCGGTCTGCAGGAGTTCGGCGGTCCCTCCAACGTCCTGGTGCGCGTCCAGCGCCAACCGGGCGACGACGAAGCCCAGATGGCGGCAGTGGAGCGGGTGCGCGAGGCGATCTCGGCCGTCGCTCCCGGCGCCGAGTTCGAACGGACGGAGGTCGTCGGCCCCAAGGTCAGCGACGAGCTTTATCGCGCGGGCTTCTTGGCGGTCGCATTCGCCAGCCTGGCGATGCTGATCTACATCTGGGTCCGGTTCGAATGGCAGTTCGCCATCGGGGCCATCCTCACCCTGATCCTGGACGTGACGAAGGCGGTCGGCTTCTTCGCGCTGACCGGATTGGACTTCAACCTGACGGCCGTCGCCGCGCTGCTCACGCTGATCGGCTATTCGGTCAACGACAAGGTGGTCATCTATGACCGGATGCGGGAGAATCTGCGCCTCTACAAGCGGATGCCGCTGCGCGAACTAATCGACATGAGCATCAACCAGACGCTGGCGCGGAGCCTCTACACATCGGCGACCGCGTTCCTGGCGCTCCTGCCCATGGCGTTGGCGGGCGGCAGCGCGGTATCGAGCTTCGCCATCCCGATGCTGTTCGGCATCGCCGTGGGGGCCAGCTCGTCCGTGTTCATCGCCGCCCCGATCCTCCTGTTCCTCGGCGAGAACCGGCTTCGACGCCAGGCGCCGGAGCCCGCCGAAGAACCAGGTCCGGAGAGCCAGGCGGCATAGTCGCGCCGTCGGAAGGTCGGGCGGCGTGACAACGCCGCCCGGTACCAACCGGCTCAAGCATCAGGAATTCGATTTCGCGCGGGAACGAGATCCCAAAAACACAGGCGATCGGTCCCGTGACCGTCCCCCCGGATTTCCTCCTTGCATCTCGGGGCCGCAGCCCCCACGTTCTCTGGATCGAGTTTCTCTGGACTACGTTCGTCAGCCTTCTCCGTAAGCCTGAGACTACCGCCGGAGTGATTTGACGGCTTGTGCAGTTCGCACAAGGCGAATGCCACAAAGGAGACATTCCATGGCTAACGGAAAAGTGAAGTGGTTCAACGCGACGAAGGGCTACGGCTTCATCGAGCCGGAAGACGGTTCGGCTGACGTCTTCGTCCATATCTCCGCCGTCGAGCGGGCCGGGATCGGCAATCTGGTCGAGGGCCAGTCGCTCTCGTTCGATGCGGTTCGCGACCCGAAGCGGGGCAAGGTATCGGCCGAGAACCTGCGCGCTCTCTGAGCGCCTGCGGGAAGCGGAAAAGGGAAAGGGCGGCTTTAGCCGCCCTTTCTTTTTCGGGATCGCCGGTCCGGAGGATCAGCCGAGGCCCTCGACGATGCGCTGGAAGGCGAGCTGCCCGGGATCGGGCAGCCCGATACTTCCGTCGCCGAACATCCGGGCCCGGCCAAGGCGGTTCGGCAAGCCGCGGAACGTCTCGACCGTTTCCGCGGCCGCGGCCTTGGCCGCGTCCAGCATTTCCTCGGCCGGGCGGCCCTTGATAGCGCCGATGACGGTGTCCAGGCTGTCGAGCACAGTCTTGTCCCCGAGCGAGCCCTTGCCCCGCGCCATCATCGCCTCCAGCGCCGCTTCGAGCAGCCCCGGGATCTCCGCCGCCTCCAGGGTTTCGCGCCCCTTGGCGGCCTTGGCGGCCGCCATGAAGCCCGTCGCCACCAGCGTGCCGTAGGACGAGGACGAGACGCGCTGAAAGGCCTTGGCGCATTCGAGCAGCGCGAGCCCGACATTCGGCGGAAGGGTCGCCGCGGCGGCCTCGGCGAATCCGCGAGACACGGTAATGCCCAGGTCACCGTCGCCGAGGGCGCCGTCCGCGGTGTTCAGTTCCTCCGCACATTCGGCGGTCGCCTGCGCGACGCGGCTGATCGCGGCGGCGATGACGGCCGAGTCGATCGACATCTCCCCGCTCCTCATACCTGCCAGAAGGCGCACGCGGCCGGTGCTTTCAGGAACCGCTCCAGCTCCTCGTCCAGGGCGATCATGGTGATCGTCGCGCCGGTCATTTCCATCGAGGTCGCATAGCGGCCGACGAGCGGCATGACGATCTCCACGCCGATATCGGCCAGCCTTTTCCGGGCGCGCCGGAACATGATGTAGAGTTCCTCATGCGGGGTCGCGCCCAGCGAATTGACGAGGATCGAGACCCGATCGCCGCGATTCAGCGGCCGGTCGGCGAGCAGCAGGTCGATCATCTCGTCCGTGATCTCGTCCGCCGTCTTCAGCTTCTCGCGACGGATGCCGGGCTCGCCATGGATGCCCATGCCCATCTCCATCTCGTCCTCGCCGAGGGTGAAGGTCGGCTTGCCGGCCTGGGGCACGGTGCAGGGCGACAGGGCCATGCCGACCGAGCGGCATGCGTCTGCCGCCTTCTGGGCGACCCGCGTCACCTCGTCCAGGTCGGCCATCCGGTCGGCGCAGGCGCCGGCAATCTTGAAGGCATAGACCATGCCCGCGACGCCCCGGCGCTTGGACGCCTCCTCGCGCGGCGCGGAGACGACGTCGTCGGCAAGCAGGACGGTCGTGGACCGGATGTCCTCGAACTCCAGCATCTCGCCGGCCATGTCGAAATTCATGACGTCGCCGCCATAGTTGCCGTAGAGGCGCAGGACGCCGGCGCCGCCGTTCGCATAGCGCATCGCCGCCGCCATCTGCTCGGCCGAGGGGCTGGCGAACACGTCGCCGATCGCCGCGGCGTCGAGCAGGCCGGGCCCGACATAGCCCGTGAAGATCGGGAGATGGCCGGAACCGCCGCCGGTGACGATGCCGACCTTGCCCTGGACGGCGCCGCCGGCGCGGACGATCACCCGCCGCTCCGGCTGGGAGTAGAATTCGGGATGGGCAGCACACAGGCCTTCCAGCATCTCGTCGACGTAGTCGGCCGCCCTGTTCAGGATCTTCTTCATCGTTTCCTCCGGCTTCGTGTATGGCGTCATGCGGCAAGCGGACGTGCGATCCGCTCCCGGTGGCGCATGTAGCGATCGATGGCGACCGGCAGTCCGGTGCCCGCGATGATCAGGCACCCGATGACGACCTTCTGCCAATAGGATGGAACGCCGATC
Organism: Alphaproteobacteria bacterium; assembly: GCA_029263555.1. Classification (GTDB taxonomy): domain Bacteria; phylum Pseudomonadota; class Alphaproteobacteria; order DSM-16000; family Inquilinaceae; genus JAJUFW01. Next base: position 2,124 of record JAJUFW010000055.1, on the reverse strand, counting down.
ATCATGAGGGTCGTATTGATCATGGTGATGACGAAGGCGCCGATCAGCGCGCCTGCGACCGTCCCGTGCCCGCCGGTGATCCGGGCGCCGCCCAGGACCACCGCCGCGATCACGTTGAGCTCCATGCCGACGAGATCGAAGGGATTGGCCATGCGGGCCAGGGTCATGTGGGTGATGCCGGCAAGGCCCGCGATCGCCCCGGCGATCACGTAGATCAGCACCTTGACGCGACGGACATTGATCCCGAGGCGCATCGCTGCCTCCTCCGAGCCGCCGATCGCATAGATCTTGCGCCCGAACATCGTGAAGTTCATGAGCGCGGCGACGACGATCGCGACCGCGACCAGCACCAGGAACGAGATCGGCAGCGAGACCATCTGCCCGGCCGCGTTCTCGATGCGGACGAGAACCGTCCGGGAGAAGGAAATGACCTCGCGCGGCATGGTCGAGATGTAGACGGTCCCGAGGAACACGAGGAGCGCACCCCGGAACAGGCTGAGGGTGCCGAGGGTGACCATCAGCGTGGGAAGCCCCAGCCCGCCGATCAGGAGTCCGTTGACCAGGCCGAGCCCCGCCCCGATCACCGCGGCGACCGCGAAATATCCGAGGATCGGCATGTCGAGATCGAGCCCCAGCACGATCTTCATTGTCGCGTATAGGGCGAAGGCCCCGATCGCCGTGAACGACACGTCGATGCCGCCGGAGGCGAGCACCATCATGACACCGACCGCGAAAATGCCGGTCACCAGGGCGTTGCGGCACAGATCAACGAGGCTGGCGGCGGAAAAGAACGCCGGATTGAGGACCGATACTCCGGCGGCGAAGACGATCGCCACCACTAGAACGACCCCCTGGGGCGACCCCAGCACGCGGGTGACGGTGGACCTCATTGAGCATGCTCCCGGGTTACTTCGGCATAGAGCCGTTCCTCGTCGATCGCGTCGCCGTCGAAGGACGCCGTGATCGCGCCACGGACCATCACCAGCAGCCGGTCGGAAAGGGCCAGCGCCTCGCCCAGGTCGTCGGTCACGACCAGGACCGCCGTTCCCGAACGGCTCAGCGCCATGAGCAGTTCGTGGATTTCGCGCTTCGAGCCGACGTCGACGCCGACCGTCGGCCCGTTCAGGATCATGAGCCGCGGGCTGCGTTCCATCCAGCGCGCCAGCACGACGCGCTGCTGGTTCCCGCCCGAAAGGGTCACGACCGGCGCCGAGACCGAGGCGGCCTTGATGCGCAGCCTGGACAACGCGGCCTCCGCCCGGGACGTCAGCCGCGTCAGGTCGAGCCATCCGCCCCGCTGATCCCGCTCGAAGCTGGATACGGCGATGTTGTCGCGGATCGGCTGGTTGAGGAAGAGACCTTCCGAGAGCCGGTCCTCCGGCACATAGGCGATGCCGGCCGCGATCGCATCGTGGACATTGCGGAAGCGCACCGGCTCGCCGCCGATGTGGATCTCGCCGGCATCGGGGGCCAGGGCGCCGAAAAGGGTGAGCGCCAGCTCGGTCCGCCCGGATCCGAGAAGGCCGACGATCGACACGATCTCGCCCGGGTGGAGATCGAGGTCGATGCCCGCATATTCCCCCCGCCGGGCGAGGCCGCGGACGGAAAGAAAAGGCGGCGACGTCTCGACCGGGGAGCGCGGAAGCCGCTGGCTGGAGACGGCGCGGCCCGTCATCGCCTCGACCAGCCGGTCGCCGTCGAAGCCTTCCGTCGCGCCCTCGGCGACGACCCGCCCGTCGCGCAGGACCGTGATCGTGTCGCAGACCTCGAAAACCTCTTCGATCTTGTGGCTCACGAAGAGAAAGGCGACACCGCCTTGCTTCAGGGTGCGGATGATCCGGACGAGGCTTGCGACCTCGCTCCGCGTCAGCGCCGTCGTCGGTTCGTCCATGACGATGACGCGGGCGTCGTTGGCAAGCGCGCGGGCGATCGCGACAAGCTGCTTGGAGGCGACCGGCAGGGACTCGACCGGCTGATCCAGGTCGATTTCCACGTCCATCCGCTTCAGCGTCTCGGCGGCGAGCCGGCGCCGTTCCCGGTGCCGGACCATCCCGTCGCCGGCCGCGACGGCACGAAGGAAGGTGATGTTCTCGCCGACCGAGAGGTTCGGGAAGAGCGAGAAAT
>JAJUFW010000590.1 GCA_029263555.1 Alphaproteobacteria bacterium | reverse complement strand
CTCGGGCGTGATCGCCGCTGCTCCTGGATCTCCCTCATAGAGCAGGTCGGTCGTGCCGATGAGGGTGAAGTGATGATGATAGGGAATCGCGAAGACCACCCGCCGGTCGACATTCTGCAGGATATAGGCGTGATCGCCGTCATAGAGCTTCGGCACGACGATGTGGCTGCCCTTGACCAGCTTGAGCGGTGCGGGGGCCGTGCCGCCGACCGCATCCTTGAGGAAACGCCCGACCCAGGGGCCCGCGGCATTGACGAGGATCCGCGCCTCGACGGTGCGCTCCGCCCCGTCGGCGCGACCGCGCAACGTCGCCTGCCAGCCGCCGTCCATCCGTCGGGCGGCGGTGCATTCGGTGCGCGGCAGGATCTCGGCTCCCCGCGCACGGGCGTCCAGCGCGTTCAGGAGGACCAGCCGGCTGTCGTCGACCTGACAGTCGGAATACTCGAAGCCGCGGGTCAGCTCGGGCTTGAGCGGCGCCCCTTGCGCCTTGCCGGCGAGCTTGAGGGATGTCGTGCCGGGAAGGGTTCGCCGCCCGCCCAGATGGTCGTAGAGCATGAGGCCCAGCCGGATCATCCAGGCGGGGCGGTAGAGCGCGTTGTGCGGCAGAACGAAACGGAGCGGGCGGACGATGTGCGGCGCCATGCGGAGCAGGACCTCCCGTTCCGCCAGCGATTCGCGGACGAGCCGCAATTCGTAGGTCTCCAGGTAGCGCAGTCCCCCGTGGATGAGCTTGGACGAGGCGGAAGACGTCGCCCAGCCCAAATCCTCCATCTCGCAGAGAAGCACCCGCAATCCGCGGCCCGCCGCATCCCGCGCGATGCCGGCGCCGTTGATGCCGCCTCCCACGATCAGGAGATCGAACACGTCTCCGGTGCTCATGCCGTCAGCCCCCTCCCACGGGCACGCACCTCGGGTTCCGCATTCAAGCTAAACGTGCGCGCCGCCGGGCGAGGTTCCGCTACGGCTTCGAAGGAAGGGGCCTCGACGGCGATCCGTCGTGCTAGGCTGCCGCCCGTCGAGAATTTGCCCGCGAGCCCATGCCGTTTCGTTCCCGACCGTTGATCCTGCGCCTCGTGGCGGGAAGTGCGATTGCCGTCGCCGCCGCCTGGATTGCGTGGACGTTGGCGGTGCCGCCGCTTGTGGAACATCGCCTTATCCAGGCCATGCGCTCCCGCGGTATCGAGATAGATTCCCTGAAGGTGGAGGCGCTGGAGCCCGGCCGGCTCGAGCTTTCGGGAATCGCTGTCGCGGGGCACGATGGGCCGCGCATCGCCCGGGCGGTGGCGGAGTTCCGCATTTCCCGCCTGCTGAGTGAAGGCAGGATCGACCGGCTGGATGTCTCGGGCGCGACCATGGGGCTCATCGTCGATGCCGGGGGGCGGCTCACGATTTCGGGTGTTCCCCATCTCGCCGGCGGAGCCGGGGGCGGTGTCTTGACCGCGGCGGATCTGCCCGTCGACCGCATCGATCTCCGCGATGCGCGGATCGATCTCGCCACGCCCTGGATCGGCGCGGTCATCCCCCTGGAGGGGGTACTGGAGGTCTCCGGCCACGATCTCCGCGCCCAAGGCACAGCATGGCTAGAGACCGGGATCGGGCGGGCGGCGCTTGGGTTCGCGGCGACCATCGATCCGGCGGGCGCCGTCGAATTAGGCATCGAAACCCGTTCGGCGACGGTCGATGCGGGAAACCTTTCCGCCACCGGCGTGGCCGGCTGGCTGGCCGCTCGTCGGGAAGCGGGCGGGGAGATTTCCTTCGCGGGAGAGGCGGCGGCCAGCGATATGGCGGTCTCGTCGCTGGTCTTCACCCGCCCGGTCGTGCAGTTCGGCGGCTCGGAAGCCGCCGGCTGGGCCCTGGTGCGGGCGGAACTTGCCGGGGCGGAGATTCGGTTGAACGCGACGCTGGAGGACGGGACGGTGGCGTTCGTTGGCGACGCTGAGCTCACCGATCTCGCCCGCGTCGCGGCCCTTGTGGCGCCCGGATTCGATTTCGCCGGCGCGGCGACGGTGGAGGCGACCGGCAGCGTTCCGCTGGACGGCTTCCTGTCGGGATGGGGTGGGTCATTGCCCGGCGCCTCAGGCGATGTCGCGGTCAGGATCAGGGACGGAAGGATCGGTCCGCTCAATCGGGTCGCGGGCGAAATCCGGGCCGAATTCGCCGCGGTCGGTGATCGGCTGAAGCTGCGCGGCCTCGGCCCCTGGCGCATGGAAGCGGCGTCGCCCGAACCCGTCGTCCTGGTCGTCGAAGGGGCAGGCGAGGAAGTGCAGGAGATCGTCCTTCGTCCCTCGGGCGGGCCGGCCGTCTCGTTCGCCGGGCGCTACAGGATCGAGACGCCGCAGGCCACCG
>JAJUFW010000268.1 GCA_029263555.1 Alphaproteobacteria bacterium | reverse complement strand
CAGCGCCTGGTGCAGGCCGTCGGAATAGCGCCGGCCCTCCATCATGCGGCCGGTGAACTCGTCGATGATGACGACCTTGCCGTCCTTGACGATGTAGTCGCGGTCCTTCTGGAACAGCTTGTGGGCACGCAGCGCCTGGTTCGTGTGATGCACCAGGTTCACGTTGGCGATGTCGTAGAGCCCGCCCGGCGCCAGCAGTCCCGCTTCCTCCAGAAGCCGCTCCATGGTCTCCTGGCCCTGTTCGGTCAGGCTGGCCGTGCGATGCTTCTCGTCGACCTCGTAGTCTTCCTCCGTCAGCTTCGGAATCAGGGCGTTGACCCTGATGTAGAGCTCGGACGAATCCTGGGCCGGACCGGAGATGATCAGCGGCGTCCGCGCCTCGTCGATCAGGATCGAGTCCACCTCGTCGACGATCGCGAAGTTGAACGGCCGCTGGACCATGTCCTCCAGCCGGAATTTCATGTTGTCGCGCAGATAGTCGAACCCGAACTCGTTGTTCGTGCCGTAGGTGATGTCTGCGGCGTAGGCTTCCCGGCGCTCGTGATCGTCGAGGCCGTGCACGATGCAGCCGACACTGAGGCCCAGGAACCGATAGACCTGGCCCATCCACTGGCTGTCGCGCCGGGCCAAGTAATCGTTCACGGTGACGACATGGACGCCCTTGCCCTCGAGCGCGTTGAGATAGACCGGCATGGTGGCGACCAGGGTCTTGCCCTCGCCGGTCTTCATCTCCGAGATCTTGCCCTGGTGCAGGACCATGCCGCCGATCAGCTGGACATCGAAGGGACGCAGGCCCAGCACGCGCTTCGCCGCTTCGCGCACCGTCGCGAAGGCGTCGGGCAGGATGTCGTCCAGCGTCTCGCCCTTGGTCAGCCGGTCGCGGAACTGCTGCGTGCGCCCACGCAGTTCGTCGTCGCTCAACTTGGCGACCTCGGGCTCGAGCGCGTTGATCTGGGCGACTGTCTTGCTGAGCGTCTTGACCACACGGTCGTTGGCGGTGCCAAAAATCTTCCGGGCGAGCGCACCGAACATCGAGTATCCTCAGGTATTGCAGTGAAGGGACGTCGGTCCCCGGCAGGTCAATTGGCCCTTGTCCTTGGCGTATTCAATCGCCAGCGTCATGCCTTCGTCCAGTCGGGAAACCCCTGGTGACCGTCGTGGCACTCGTCGGCCGTCGGCGGCGACAATAGCGGATGGAGGCGGCTTTTCCAACCGCTCGGGGCAATGCGGCGACCGGGCGGTTCGACCCGATTGCGCTTTGCGGGCCGGGATGCGGCCGGTCGTCCGGCCGCCTCAGCGGCCGGTCCCGAAGGTCAGGTCCGTGTGCCGGACGCCCTTGAACGAGAAATAGCGCATCCGGGGCTTGCCCTTCACGCCGGCCGGCTTGAGGAAGACGCCGATGCAGGTCCAGCCGACCAGCTTCCACCAGGCGTAGACCACCTGGTCCGGATCCCGGCGCCAGAGCCCCTGCGCCAGCCTGGGCAGGAACAGCAGCAGGTCCAGGGGCCCATGGTCGTAACGGGAGGTGAGCGGCCGGCAATGCCAATAGACGCCGAGCCTGTAGAGCGATTGGGGCGTCAGCGGCCGCCCGACATGTGTCGGATCGTCCCAGAAGGACAGGATCAGGTGAAGCTTCTGGGCGAAGGGGAAGGAAAAGGCGGTGGATCGGTCGGACGGGCCCTCCACATAGATCATCCCGCCCGGCCGGCATACCCGCACCGCCTCGCCGAATACGGCAACCGGATCGGTCAGGTGCTCCAGCACATGGCTTAGGACGACCAGATCGAAGCTGTCGTCCTCCCAGGGCAGGGCGTCGACCCTGAGATCGGCGATCCGCAACTCTGCCGACGGGGGCGGCGGCTCGTCGTCGGTCAGGTCGCAGCCCGAATGGCGGAGATCGCCCCGTCCGGCTGCCTGTGCGGCCGCGACGAGCTTCCAGCCGTGGCAGCCGACGTCGAGCACCCGGCCGCCCTCCGGAACCCGGGCGATGACCGCCTCCAAAGTTTTCAAGGGTCCGCCCGGCGGCGTTCCCGTGGCCGCGCTCCCGCCGGCCGCTTCGGTCGCCTCGACGGCGTCCCGGCCGGGGGAAGCGGTGTGCAGGGAAGCCTCGGGACGGGTCAACGGATCCTGGGGCTTCTGCTCCAATCGTCGTCCTCCCGGCCTGAATCTTGAACCTTCGTATCGACTATTCTCATAGCGGTCGCGCGTCTTCGGCGCCGGGCGAGGATCGAGGCACCGACATCGGGCGACCGAGCACGATGCGTACGGTCGTCCCTTCGCCCGGAACGCTATGCAGCTCAAGGGTCCCGCCCATAAGTTCGACGAAATGCTTGGCAAGCGGCAGGCCAAGTCCCACGCCGTCGTGACGGCGCGACATGGGATTCGCGATTTGCCCGAAGGGCGCCAGGGCCTTGGCGATGTCGCCGGACTCGATCCCGATCCCGGTGTCCTGCACCTCCAGCACGACGGACTCCGACGTCGCTGTTCCCCGCAGGGTGATGACGCCGCCCTCGGGCGTGAACTTGACGGCGTTGGAGGCCAGGTTCAGGAGCGCCTGGCGCAGCTTGGTCGTATCCGAGACGACCATGCCCGAAAGCCCTTCGGTCTCGACGCGGAGATCTAGTCCGGCCGCCTGCGATGCCGGACGGATCATCCGCGCGACGGATTCGATGACCTCGCGCGGATCGGTGACCTGCCGCTCCGCCACCATGCGGCCGGCCTCGGCCTTGGCGATCGACAGGATGTCGTTGACCACCGCGAGGAGATGATGGCCGGCACGGAGCACGTCCCCCACATACTCTTTCTGAACCCGATTGAGCGGGCCGACATAGCCCTCGCGCAGCATCTCGGAGAAGCCGATGATGGCGTTGAGGGGGGTGCGCAGCTCGTGGCTCATATTGGCCACGAATTCCATCTTGGCCCGATTCGCGGTTTCGGCCTGCTCCTTGGCCCGACGCAGCGCCTCTTCCCGGAGGACGGTTTCGGTGATGTCGACCATGATCGCAACCACCCCGCCGTCGCGCGTCAGGCGCCGGCTGCAACGGACCCAGCGGCCGTCCTCGAGCTCGATCTCGAACACGCCGTCCGGCTGATGGATGCAGCGGCGCCCCGGCAGGAAGCCGAGCCCGTTGCCGACGCCGAGTGGCTCGGCCTCGGTCCCGTCCGATGTCGGTTTCCGATCCGTCAGGGTCCCATCCGGCGCTGGAACCGGCCGGATCGCGTCCGCAAGCTCATGCGGCAGGGCCAGGGCCCGGCGGTTGAAGATGACCGTCCGGCCTTGGGCATCGAAGACTGCGACGCCGTCCGGCGCGCTTTCCAGCGCGTCCTCCAGGCGGGACTGGGCGCGTTCCGCAAGCCGGCGGAGCTGGTCTGCCGTTCTTGCCTGCCGGACCAGCAGCAGGACCAGAAGGGTGCCCGAAAGCATGGTGGCGACGGCGAGCGCCAGGAACTCCCGGCGGACGCGCCGCCATTCGGAGCGATCGGCGCCTGCGGCGATGCGCTGCTCGGTGGTGCCGACCAGGTGATGCAGGGGCAGGGCGAAGGGCTCCAGCGCCTCCCGTACCTCGCGATGCGCCTCGTAATCGCCCGGCACCAGCGCCCGAAGTCGCCCCTCCACGTCGGCAAGAGCGTCGATGGCCTCATTGGCCAGATCGACGGCGCCCGGGATCTTGCGGATGAGCGATGCTTCCGCCCCTTCGAGAATCACCAGGAGGCGGCTCCAGTAGATCTCCATGCGGAGCACGAGATCATCGACCCCGTCGGGAAGATCGCCCCGTTCATGCGCATCGAGGGCGCGCAGGAACCGCAACAGTTCGATCTCCGTCTGGGCGGCGACCCAGTAGCTGGCCCGCTGCTGCTCTTCGATCCGCCGCCAGAGATCCTCCAGGGAGTTCGCGACGTGAAGGGTAAGCAGGAACAGCCCGACAACCACTCCGGCGAGCCACCAATAGTGTTTCCAGCCGGCCGTGGTTTTCATTCTACTACCTGATCTCGATCGACTGGATCTGCCAGATCATCTTGTTGGCAGTCGTGTGAACGCGGAGCTCGGGATACGCGTCGACGGGGTAGATGAGCCAGAGCGGGCCTTTCTCCCGAATAGACATGTATTCGCCGTTGTGCTTGAGCGCGAGCAGGACCCCGTAGCGTTGCAACTCGTCGATGGGTATTTCCACCTCGTAATCATTCAGGGCCTTGAATCTCGCCGTACGGCCCCTCGCCTGGACGGTCTTCAGCAGGTCGGGGATCCGGACACCTTCGAACACCTGGACGCCTTCGGTCCATGGCGTGGACGTCCGAATCGTGCTGTTCCCCAGGCGTTCCAGAAGCGCGCGGTCGAACTGGGCGGATCTGTCCCCGTTGGTCGCACCGATGTTGCCTGTCACCCGCAGGATCACCGTCCCGGCGGGGGCCGGCAGGTCCGCCGCGTTCGCCGCCATGGCGAAGGTCAGGAGAAGCCACCCCAAGATCGATCCGGCCGCCAGGCGCCGCAGGTGCAAGATCATCAATCCCGTTCCGGTTATTCTTCTTTTGCTCGGCTGATCTGACGAGTTGGCGGGCGCCCGTCAGACCATACTACGTCAGCATCGTTAATTTTTCCTTATAGCTGGTTAAAGATGGGAGAGAAATCTTCCGCAACCGGAAGGCCGCCCGGATCCCTAATTCAACAAATTTAATTTGTTATAATTTCAGGTTTGACAGCCGACGCAAAGGAATACACTCTTTTGGTACAGCGCCGATTTGAGGTTCAGCTTGCGGGCGCTTTAAGAAATGCAGCTAAAGCGAGCGGGGCAATGCTACCGCTCGGAATATCCGGCGGTCGTCTACGGAATTGCCCCGGATCTTCCAGCGTCTCCCCGCTTTGAGCCTCGTTGGATCAATGTCGCCGTCGCTCGCGT
>JAJUFW010000586.1 GCA_029263555.1 Alphaproteobacteria bacterium | reverse complement strand
CCCAGTGGAACGAGCAGGCGATCATCATCGACCACAGGCTGCGGGCGGAGAAGACCGCCGAGTGGCGGCAGTGGTTCGCCGAGAACATGATCGCTCAGTAATCATGCACATGCCGGAGACGAAGCGCCCATCGCGCCGTCTCCGGCGCAACGGCCGGCAATCATGACGAAACGACCCTTTCTCGGCTGGTTCGTCTCGCCCGCGGGGCTAGTGGCGATCGGCCTGGTCGCCACCATGGCGGCGGTGTTCCAGTACTCCCTGCGCGCCCACATACCGGGCTCGCTGGACGCCGGCGGGTTCACGCTGGCCAACTTCGCCGGCCTGCTGAAACCGCTCTACGCCCGGGCGTTCCTCCAGACCGTGCTGCTCTGCTTCGAGACTGCGGTGCTCACGCTGCTGCTCGGCTATCCGCTCGCCTACGCGCTGGTCCGGATCCGAAGCAGGGTGCTGAAGGCGACGATCCTCATCATCTCCGTCACCCCCCTGTTCCTGGGTGAGGTGGTGCGGACCTATTCCTGGATGATCGTCCTGGGCAGCAACGGCTTCCTCAACAGCCTGCTTCTCGGCCTGAGCCTGGTCGAGAAACCTGTCCAGCTCATGTTCACCCCCTTCGGCGTCGTGGTGGCGCTCGTGCACGTGACGCTGCCCGTCATGGTGATCATGCTCGCGGCCGCCCTGACCCATGTCGACCGCGACTACGAGAAAGCGGCCGAAAGCCTGGGCGCCGGCCCCGTACGCGCCTTTCTCACCGTCACCCTGCCGCTTTCCATGCCTGGCATCATCGCCGGGGTGACGACGGCCTTCGCATGGACGTTCAGCGCCTTCGCCACCCCGCAGCTGATCGGCGGCGGCCAGGTCAACACCGTCTCCACGCTGGTCTATCAGCTCGGCTTCGCGTCCTTCAATTTCCCATTCGCCGCCAGCCTCTCGGTCGCCGGGCTCACGCTGACGCTGATCGTGATGGCGCTCCTGAAGCGGGTGATGCGCCCCCTCGAACGCATGGGAGGACACTGAGATGCGGCGCTCCCTCGCCGATCGGAGCCTGTCGGTCCTCGGCCGGCTGCTGGTCGTCGCGATCCTCGGCTTCGTCGTGCTGCCGGCGGCGGTGGTCACGATCGCCGCCTTCAACAGCAAGGCGATCCTGAGCTTCCCCCCGGACTCCCTGTCGTTCCGCTGGTTCCGGCAGGCGCTGACCTACGACGATTTCCGCAGCGGCTTCCGCAGCGGGATCGTCGTCACGCTCTGGGCCTCGACGCTTGCCCTGGTGGTCGGCGCGGCCTTCGCCTTCGCTCTTCACCGGTACCGGTTCCGCTTCAGGTCGGCGATCGAGGGCGTGCTGCTGTCGCCCCTGATCATCCCTCATTTCACGATCGGCCTCGGCCTTCTGATGCTTTCCGCCCAGGCGGGCCTTCCGCGGGGCTACGGCCTGGTCGTGTTCTGCCACGTCGTGCTGGTCCTGCCCTTCGTCATGCGCAGCGTCTACATCTCGCTGGAGAACCTGGATCTGCGCCTCGAGCTCGCGGCCACCAGCCTCGGCGCCTCGCCCGGCCGCGTCCTGCTGACGATCACCCTGCCGCTGCTCCTGCCCGGGCTGGTGAGCGGCTGGCTGTTCGCGGCGATCCTGTCGTTCAACGAATTCACCGCGACGCTCTTCGTGACGACCCAGCGGACGCAGACGCTTCCGGTCGCGATGTACAACTACGTCCGGGAATACGCGGACCCGACGCTCGCCGCCCTCTCGGTCATCTACATCGCGGCCACCGCCGCGCTCCTGGGCTTCGCCAACGCATATCTTGGACTGGGAAAGGTGCTGAATGTCGATCAGCCTCGCTGAACCCGTTCGGTCCGGCCGGAGGGACGATGTCCGGTCGGAGGCCGCTGTCCGGTTGGACGGCGTCACGAAGCGCTTCGGGTCCCATACGGCCCTGCACGAAGCCTGGCTGCGCATCGAGCGCGGCGAATTCATGACGCTGCTCGGCCCCTCGGGCTGCGGGAAGACGACGCTCCTCAATCTCATCGCCGGCTTCCTGGAGGTCGACGGTGGCGAGATCTTCATCGACGGCTCGCTGGTCACCGAAACGCCCGCGCATCGGCGCGAGATCGGCATCGTCTTCCAGAACTACGCCCTGTTTCCGCACATGTCGGTGGCCAGGAATATCGGATACGGCCTCAGGATGCGGGGCGTTCCGAAGGCCGAAGCCGCACGCCGGGTGGAACAGGCGCTGGCGCTCGTGAAGCTGTCAGGCTACGAGGACCGCCGGCCGCGCGAGCTCTCGGGCGGACAGCAGCAGCGGGTCGCCCTTGCCCGCGCCCTGGTCATCCGACCGAAGGTGCTGCTGCTCGACGAGCCGTTTTCCGCGCTCGACAAGAACCTGCGCGGGTCGATGCAGGTG
>JAJUFW010000230.1 GCA_029263555.1 Alphaproteobacteria bacterium | reverse complement strand
GTAATCCATGAGGACCAGGCTCGACTTGTCGAAGTTCCGGCTCACGGAGACGTCTTCGACGCTGATCGTATGCTTGGTCCGAGGAGTGTTCGTCGAGCGGTCGACCTCTTGGGTCGCGTTCAGCGAGATGCTGTTGACGGTGATCTTCCCCTCGTACTTCTTCGTCGTGCACTCGCCGGGGATGCCTTCGATATCCAATACGATTTCGGCCATTTTGACTCTCTCTTATGCAGGGGCAGCGACCGCTGACGCGGTCGCCTTCGCTATCGGAAGCGCCGGAAGCCGTCAGGCCGCCGGCGGGGGAAGGTCGGCGACCAGACGGATCGAGGCCGAAAGCTCCGCGAGCTGGAAGTGCGGCCGCAGGAACACGGTCGCCTTGTAGCAGCCGGGCTTGCCAGGCACGTCCACCACATCCACCCGGCCTTCGCGCAGCGGGTACCGGGCCTTCTCGCTCTGGGACGCGTTGTCTGTCAGCAGGACGTAGTTCGACATCCAGCGGTTGAGATAGGCCGAGACTTCATCCTTGGTCATGAAGCTGCCGATCTTGTCGCGCATCAGGACCTTAATGTAATGGGCGAAGCGCGACGCGGAGAGGATGTAGGGCAGGATCGCCGACAGGCGCGAGTTCGCGTTGGCTTCCGCCGTGTCGTAGACCTTCGGCAGGTTGCAGGTCTGCCCGCCGAAGAACGCGGCGTAATCCGTGTTCTTGCAGTGCACGAGCGTGATGAAGCCGAGGTCGTTGAGCTCCTTCTCGCGGCGGTCGGTGATCGCCACCTCGGTCGGGCACTTGAGCGCGATGTCCCCTTCGTCCGTCTTGAAGGTGTGGGTGGGCAGGCCGTCGACCCGTCCGCCGCCTTCGGGCCCGCGGATCGCGGCGCACCACTTGTACTGCGCGAAGGCGTTGGTGATCCGCTGCGCCAGCGCCCAGGCGGCGTTGCCCCACAGATACTTGCTGTGATCGCGGCCGTCGACGGACTCGACGAAGTTCACGCCCTCGACCGGCTTGGTGTCGGGACCATAGGGAAGCCGCAGCAGCATGTGCGGCAGAGTGAGCGCGACATAGCGGGAATCCTCCGAGTTGCGGAAGGACCGCCACTTGATCATCTCCGCGCTCTCGAAGATCTTGGCGAGATCGCGCGGCTGGCCGATTTCGGTCAGGCTCTCCATGTCGAACATCTGCGGCGCGGTGCCGGCGATGAACGGCGCATGGGCCGCGGCCGCCACGTTGGAGATCTTCTCCAGGAGCGCAATGTCCTGCGGGTGCCGGCCGAAATAGTAGTCGCCGACCAGCAGGCCGTAGGGCGTGCCGCCGAAGGTGCCGTATTCGGCCTCGTAGACCATCTTGAAGAGGGCGCTCTGGTCGAATTCGACCGCCTTCTCCAAGTCCTTCAGCAGGTCCTTCTTGGACACGTTCAGGACGCGTAGCTTGAGCGAGGAACTGGTCTCGGTGTTGAAGACCAGATAGGCGAGCCCGCGCCAGGTCGATTCGAGCTGCTGCAGTTCGGGATGATGCAGGATCTCGTTCAACTGCGCGCTGATGAGCTCGTCAATCTGCGCGATGCGCAGATTGATCGCCTCGACCACGTCGCCGGCCATCACGTCCTCGCGACCGACCACCTGGTCGACGAACTCACCGATCAGGTCGCGCGCATAGGCCTTCTGGGACTCGTCCAGGGCCATGCGCCCTTCCTGCATGATGCGGTCGAGCACCGAAAGATCGCCGCTCTCCGACGTCGCCTCGACGGCGTTCTCGATTTCAGTGGACATATTCGTCTCCGCCTTCCTGAGGTTTCCGCCGTTCAGCCCGCCTGTTCGGGCGCATCGGCACCATCGGCGTCCTTGCCGAGGTCGGCCTTGAGGGCCTGCTGCTTCTCGGTGTTAGCGATGACGTCCGAAAGCAGCGCGTCCAGGTCGTCGTTGCCGTCGAGCTTGCCCAGGAGATCGCTCAGGCGCTGCCGGGCCTCGTAGAGCTTCGCCAGCGGCTTGACCTGCTTGATGATCGAGACGGGCTCGAAATCGTCCATCTCGTTGAAGTTCAGCAGCACGTTCAGCTTGCTGCCGTCGTTCTGCAGAACGTTCGGCACCTGGAATGCCAGGCGCGGACCGATCGCGGACATGACCTGGTTGAAATTGTCCCGGTCGATCTCGACGAACTTCCGGTCCTTCATCTTCGGCAGGGGTTTTTCGGGCTTCCCCGACAGGTCCGCCATGATGCCGACGAGGAACGGCAGTTCCTTCATCTCGATCGCGTCGCCGATCTCCACGTCATAGGTGATCTGGACGCGCGGCGGGCGAACCCGATCCAATTTCTTCTGAGTGCTCTCGCTCACCTTGTAGTCCCCCGATTTGATAAATTCCGTTCGCTGGTGGCCCTGGCGGTCGCAAGGACCCCGCCCCCCAACCAGCCGGACGCATGCCCTGAGCTGATGCCATCTTTAGAGGAAAACCCTAAAATACCCTACAACTTAAATTTTGGGAATTTCCTCGTCCAGCATCGCGCAGTTTTGTTTCCTCATCTCATCGTCGGTCCTCCCGCTCGGCCGCGAGCACATAGCTCCGATAATGGACGGCGCCCCGATCGTGCAGCCGCACCGCCCAGGGAACGGACTCGACCTCGCCCCGAAGCGTGAGCCCGGGAACGCTCATCGGATGGGCACCGGGGGTCAGAAGCGCGGTCAGCAGCGGCTCCGCCGCGCCGCCGCCCTCGCCCCGTTGCGAATGCCCGCCGATCCAGGCCTCGACCGGCGTCGTCCGGGCGGACCAGTCGAACGGCGTTGCCAGGACCGTTCCGCCGCCCGCCTTGAGAAGGCGGGCGATCGTCATGAGCAGCCCGTGAGGCGACGGCACGCAGTCCAGCAGGTTGAGCGCCGTCACGAGGCCGAAGCTGCCATCGGCGAAAGGGGCCTGGAGCGCGTCCGCAAGCCAGAAATCCACCCGGTCGCCGGACGGCAGGCGTGCCTGGAAGGTCCGCCGGTCGTAAACGAGCCCGACGCGGCGCCTCGGATAGCTGACCTCTCCGTCCTCCAGCACACGCTGCGCAAGACGGAGCATCGGAACATGGACGTCGAGGCCGAGCACGAGGCCGGCCGTGCGTTGCGCGAGCTCGAACGAGGCTCGACCGACCGCGCACCCCAGATCGAGAACCGGCCCTTCCGGCATGCGGCCCAAGAGACCCAGCCCTGCCTCCAGGCAACGCAGCACGGCGCCGGGACGGATGTCGGACACCGTCTCCGCCGGGTCGAATTCGGCATAGTGGTCCCAGGCATAGCTGCTGAGATGCAGGCGCTGGACGTCCATGGCGCTGCCCGGGCCGAGGGCGTCGCCGATCATGCCCTCTACCGTCTCCGTGAGGTCGTCGCGCGCCGTCAACAGGATCGCGTTGTCGGTCACGAAGCTGCGGAGATTGGCGAGGAGAAGCGGCACGCCGTCGATGACCGGGTATTCCGCCCGGCAATCGTCGCCGGGGCAGATCAGCGAGCCCTGGATAAGCCGGTCGCCGCGTGTGGCGGCCGCGGAGGCCGGCTGCAGCGGCCGGTCGACGCAGCGCTGCTCCCGGCAGACCGGGCACAAGGGGCGGAGCGTTTCGAAATGGCCGAACCGCATCTCAGCCACCGATCAGGACGGTCGGGCAGCCGGGCGGCAGGATCTTGCCGACGGGGGCGGGAATCGGGGCGGCGCACGACGGATGGCTGGTCATGTCGTTGATCCGCGCCGCCGGCAGACCGCCGATCAGGACCGTGCCCGATCCCATGCTGACCATGCCCGGACCGCCCGGGACGCATCCCGGCAGCGAGCAGGGGGCCGACGAGCTGGTGACCGTCGCCGCGGGCATGCCGCCGATCAGCACCGTGGCGCAGCCGGACGTCAGGGCGAGCGGCAGTCCCGGATGCGGCTGCGGCTGCGGCGGCACGGGCGGATGCAGCATGTGGCAATGCGGCGCATCCTGCTTGATCATGTCGCCAACGCGGGCGGCGGGGTTGCCCATGCCCTTCAGCCCTGCTCGCCGATGAGGAGCCTGGCGAGGCGCTTGCGGTCGCCGCTTTCCTCGATCAGCTCGTCGAGAAGATCCATCAGGCTCTTGCTGCCCCAGGACGCCGCCCGGCGCACCAGATAGGGCGTCGGGCTGTGGGGTTCGGTCCGCATCAGGTAGTCGGCAACCATCTCGAGCAGCTGGTAGGCCTCCTCGCGCGAGGAGATCGTGCCGTCGCGGGGCGGGGGCATCGTCGATTTGCTCCTCTGGCCTTCCTTCTTCGGCATCTTTCCGGCCTCCTCCAACGCCACGACCGGAGCAGCGCTTCGTGCGGAAGGGTCCTTGCCCCGCTCCGCCAGCACGCGCTGGGTGAATTGGCGTATCTCTCCCAGGGTCTTCTGCAGCCGGCTCATGCTCGGCGCATCGCGGCCGCAGAACTCGTCCAGGAGCGTGCGCAGCCGGCGCAGCGACTCCTCACTCGCCGTCAGATGGGCATAGAGCTGCTGGTAGAAGGAATCGGGGCCGCCCTTCACCGCCGCGGAGAAGCTGGCGACGGTGACGGCCCCGCCCTGGACCATCTTTTCGTATTCCTTCGGCTTGGCGGAGGCCATCGGCTCCAGCCGCTGGGCGTTCACCCAGTCCTGCCAGCTGTAGGAGCGCCCGTCGCCGCCCTTGGCGACGGTCATGGGCAGGACGGCGATGCGCTGGACGAGCTTCTCGTCCAGCCAGAAGAGAGGCGCGAGCCGCGCGTCCAGGTCGCCGTCCTCGATGGCCGGATGGAGGTCGGGCCAGTACCGCTCGCACAAATCGCAGAGAAGGCCGATGCCGCCCGGAAGCGTGCTCAACCCCTCGTCGGCGAGCATGGCATCCACGAGCCAGACCGCGAGTTGCAGATCCTTCGAGCGGGTGGCCAGCACCTCCGAGATTTCGCGCCGGACCCCAGCCCAGTCGGCACGCTTGACCTCGGCCGCCCAGATCCCCTGCGGCTCGTTCGGGTCCTCTTCCCGGCGCATTTCCTGGATCCGGTCGTAGACCGGGTCGTAGCGCAGGTTTTCGCCCGTCGGCGTCTCTCCCTCGATCGGGGCGAGCAGACGTTCGAATTCGCCGTCGCCGTCCGCCTTAGGTTCGCTTCGAACCGCATTCAGTTCTCGCACGGTCATCTGAACGCCTCCCATGCCGCAGGCCTGAACGCATCCGGTTCCCACCAGTCCGGGGTCTCGGACATCATCAGCGGTGCCGCCATCGGGAAGACCGGCATCTCCAGGCGCGGGTCCTGCGCCGTCTCATCCCCGTCCTCCGGCGGCTGCTTCGGATAGAGCGCGATTTCCACGAAGACCCGGGAGATCCGCCGGTCGCCGACCCATTCGAAGAGAGGCGTCGGAACGCCCGGCTCCGACCCCTCGCCGACCGGCACGGTCTCGACCTCGAGGCCCAGGACATGCGGCCGGCGCCCCGGACCC
>JAJUFW010000442.1 GCA_029263555.1 Alphaproteobacteria bacterium | reverse complement strand
TCAGGAGATCATCCGCAAGAAGCGCGACGGCGCGGCCCTGACCGAGGAGGAGATTGGGGCCTTCATCAAGGGCGTCACCGACGGCAGCGTGACCGAGGGACAGGTCGCCGCATTCTGCATGGCCGTCTTCTTCCGCGGCATGGCGCTGCCGGAACGGATTGCGCTGACCCAGGCCATGACGCGCTCAGGTACGGTGCTGGACTGGGCGGCGAAGGATCTGGACGGCCCGGTCCTGGACAAGCATTCGACCGGCGGCGTCGGCGACAAGGTCAGCCTTATCCTGGGGCCGGCGGTCGCCGCCTGCGGCGGCTTCGTGCCGATGATTTCCGGCCGCGGGCTGGGGCATACCGGCGGTACCCTGGACAAGTTCGACAGCATTCCCGGATACCGGAGCCAGCCTGACAACGAGACGCTGGAACGGGCCGTCCGCGCGGCCGGCTGCGCCATCGTCGGCGCGACGGACGCGATCGCCCCGGCCGACCGGCGGATATACGCGATCCGCGACGTGACGGGGACGGTGGAAAGCCTGGACCTGATCACCGCGTCGATCCTGTCGAAGAAGCTGGCGGCCGGCCTTCAGGGCCTGGTCATGGACGTGAAATTCGGAAGCGGCGCCTTCAAGGCCGCTTTCGACGAGGCGGTCGAGTTGGCCGAAAGCCTGGTCACCGTCGCCAACGGGGCGGGGCTGAAGACGGTCGCGCTTCTGACCGACATGAACCAGGTCCTGGGCCGCACGGCCGGCAACGCGCTGGAGGTGCGGGAATCGGTCGAATTCCTGACGGGGCGCACGGACGATCCGCGCCTGCGCGCGGTCACGGTCGCCCTGGCGGCCGAGCTTCTGGTGATCGGCGGGCTTGCCGCCGATGTCGCCGAAGCCCGGGCACGGATCGAGCGGGCGATCGCGGACGGCAGTGCGGCCGAACGGTTCGGCCGCATGGTTGAGGCGCTGGGCGGACCCGCCGATTTCGTCGACCGCTACGACGCGCATCTGCCGACGGCGGCGGTCCGGCGCGAGGTCGCGGCGGACCGGGCGGGGCGGGTCGCCGCCATCGACACCCGCGCGGTCGGCATCGCGGTCGTCGAACTGGGCGGCGGGCGCAGGCGGCCGGAAGACCCGATCGACCATGCGGTCGGCCTCTCGGACGTCGCCTCCCTGGGCGAGGAGGTCGGCCCGGGGGCCCGCCCGCTCGCCATCGTTCATGCCCGGAGCGAACCGGACGCCGACCGGGCCGCGGCGGCATTGCGCCGCGCCTTCTCGATCGCCGACAGCGAACCCGCGCCGGCGCCGGTGGTCGCCCGCCGCATAGGCTAGGAATCCCCAGATGAGCCAGAACCTGGCCGCCGGCGCGGTCATGCCCACCGCCGCCCGCGGCATCGCCCTCTACACCCTGGCGACCTTCCTGTTCGCGGTCATGGACGCCATGATCAAATGGCTGGCGGCCGGCTATCCGACGATGCAGATCGTCTTCTTCCGCTGCGTCTTCGGCCTGCTGCCGGTCATGGTCCTGATCCTGCGCGCCGGCGGCTTCCGCCTGATCCGCTCCCGGCGCCCCTGGCTGCAGCTGCTGCGCGGCCTGATCATTCTCTGCACCACGGGGCTGTTCTTCTTCGCCTACAGCCAGATGCCCCTGGCAGACGCCTATGCGATCGCCTTCGCCGCGCCCCTGTTCATCACCGCGCTCAGCGTGCCGATGCTGGGCGAGAAGGTCGGCATCCGCCGGTGGAGTGCCGTCGTGGTCGGCTTCGTCGGCGTCATGATCATGCTGCGGCCGGGAACGACGGACATGTCCGGCTTCTTCTCGCTCGGCGCCCTCGCGGCGCTTGGCGGCACCTTCTTCTACGCCCTTTCGGCGA
The DNA here is from genome assembly GCA_029263555.1 of Alphaproteobacteria bacterium. Lineage (GTDB taxonomy): Bacteria > Pseudomonadota > Alphaproteobacteria > DSM-16000 > Inquilinaceae > JAJUFW01. The sequence continues at coordinate 1,356 of JAJUFW010000442.1, read as the reverse complement.
CCTTGATCCGGCTGCTCAGCCGAACCGAAAGCAACGAGGCGATGACGCTCTATTCCACCATAGTCGCGGCCGTCGGAAGCGCCGTCTTCCTGCCCTTCGACTTCCGCATGCCGGAGGGCGCCGACTGGCTGCTGCTGATCGCAATCGGCCTCATCGGCGGAGTCGCGATGCTGATCATGACCGAGGCGTTCCGCGTGGCGCCCGTCGCGGTCCTTGCGCCCTTCGAATACACCGCCATGCTGTGGGCGGTCCTTTTCGGATACTGGCTCTGGGGCGATCTTCCGGATGCCTGGATCGCCGCCGGCTCGACGATCGTGGTCGCCAGCGGTCTCTACATCGTGCACCGGGAGACCCGCCGGCGCGCGGAGGCAAAAGCATGAGCCCGGGCTTGGCCGACGAAAGACAGGGCGGTCCGGACACGGATCCCGCCGCGGGCGTGCCGAAGGCGGAGCTGCACGCCCATCTGGAGGGGACGGCTTCGCCCGCCCTCATCCGTCGTCTTGCCGTCCGGAACGGAATCGCGCTTGCCGACGACCTCATGACCGGCGACGGCCGTTTCGCCTGGCGGGACTTCCTGCACTTCCTCAAGGTCTACGACGCGGCAAGCGCGGCGATTCGCACGGCGCGGGACTACCGGGACGTCACCTTCGAATATCTGCTGGCCTGCGCCCGCGAGGGCGCGGTCTATGTCGAGGTGATGTCGTCGCCCGACCATGCCGCCATGGCGGGCCTGGACTATCTGGGCCATGTCGAAGGCATCGCCCAGGGCATCGAGGATGCCCGGGCCGCGACCGGAATCGAGGCCCGCTGCATCGTCACCTGCGTCCGTCATTTCGGTGCGGAACGGGCGGTCGAGGTCGCGAAGCTGGCCGCCCGCCACCCGCATCCCCTGGTCACGGGCTTCGGCATGGGCGGCGACGAGGCAGGCTTTCCGCCGGATCTGTTCGTCCGGGCCTATCGCATCGCCAGCGAGGAGGCGGGGTTGGCATGCAACGTTCACGCCGGCGAGTGGGGCGGGCCGGAAAGCATCCGACGTGCCCTCGACCTCCCCGTAACGCGGCTCGGGCACGGCGTCCGCGCGGTAGAGGATCCGGACCTTGTCATGCTTCTTGCCGAAAGGGGCATTGTTCTGGAGGTCTGTCCGACCAGCAACATCGCGACCGGCGTCTACCCGGATTACGGCAGCCACCCCTTGCGGCGCCTGGCGACGGCGGGCGTCAGGGTCACTGTCAACAGCGACGACCCGCCCTATTTCGGGACGACGATCGGCCGGGAATACCGGATTGCCGCCGAACGGTTCGGATTCGACCGGCAAAGCCTCTTGGCGTTGACCCGCACGGCCCTCGAGGCGGCCTT
>JAJUFW010000728.1 GCA_029263555.1 Alphaproteobacteria bacterium | reverse complement strand
CCGGGTGGGCGAACAGGCCGGTTGTCTTGTCCTGGACGATCGCATCGTCCTCCCAAGAGTCCCAGTGGCCGAGCACGATCTCCAGGAACTCGTCCGCCATGTCGTAACGCAGATCGTGCTCGACGTGACGGTCGTGGCCCATATTCATGGCTTCGCCGTCGTTGAAGGAGGTGACGACGTTCCAGGCGGCGCGCCCGTCCGTCATCAGGTCCAGCGTCTGGAAGCGGCGGGCGAGGTCGAACGGATTGAAATAGGTCGTCGAGCAGGTGGCGCCGAGGCCGAGCCGTTCCGTCGCCATGCCCATGACGGTGAGTACGGTGAGCGGGTCCATCTTCACGCAGCGGATGCCGTGCCGGACCGTGTGCGCGTGATCGGCGCCATACATGTCCGGCATGGCCAGCCGGTCGTCGAAGAAGCCCAGGTCGAACTTGCCTTCCTCCAGGATCTGCGCGATCCGCCGGTAGAAGTCCTTCGACATGGAATCGTTGCGCGATTCCGGGTGCCGCCAGGAACTGGCGAGCTGGGTGCAGTTCTGGGCCTGCAGGAAGCCCACCAGCGTCATCTGCCGCATGCCGTTTCCTCCGGATGCCGGGCTGCCCGCGACGGCCGTGTCCGTCGGGGCGCGCCGGTTCGTTTGCTCGGGTCTTCGGCCGCGTCAGCCGGCCACTTTCCGCCAGGCACCGTGCACCGGGCGATCCAGGCCCAGATGCTCGCGCAGCGTGGAGCCGGTGTACTCCTTGCGGAACAGGCCGCGGCGCTGGAGTTCGGGCACGACGAACTTCACGAAGTCCTCATAGGTGCCCGGGACGTGGGTGGCGGTGATGACGAAGCCGTCGCACGCCCCCTCGAGGAACCATTGCTCCATCTGGTCGGCGATCTCCTTCGGGCCGCCGACGAAGGGGACCTGGGCGCGGCCGCGGCGGGTGATCTCGATGAAGTCGCGCACGGTCGGGTTCTTCTTGCCGGAGACGCGGACGACGAGGTCGCGCATGCTGTGGCCGCCCGACATGGTCTCCAGTTCCTCGTCGGTGAAAGGCTCGTCCAGGCCCTTCACCGCGAGATCGAAGTTCAGGACCTCGGACAGAAGCGACAGCGCGTCCATGTCGTTCGGCAGGCTGTCGGCCAGCGCCCACTTGTCCTCGGCCTCCGCCTTGGTCTCGGCGGCGACGGTCCAGACGCGCGGCGTGATCCTGACCAAAGCAGGGTCGCGGCCGGCATCGGCGACGGACTGTTTCAGGGCCGCATAGGTGCGCTGGCCGCTCGTCATATCGGGGAAAGCGGCGAAGATCAGTTCGGCCCATCGGCCGGCGAAACGGATGCCGCGGCCGCTGGCGCCCGCCTGGATGACGACGGGATGGCCCTGCGGCGAGCGCGGCACGGTGAAGGGGCCGCGCGACTTGAAGAACTTGCCCTTGTGGTCGAGCCGGTGGACCTTCTCCGGGTGCGCGAACAGGCCGGACACCTTGTCCTGGACGATGGCATCGTCCTCCCACGACTCCCAGTG
>JAJUFW010000494.1 GCA_029263555.1 Alphaproteobacteria bacterium | reverse complement strand
TACATCATGCCTCCTCAGAACGGGAAAAAGATCGGGATCAGGAAGCTGGCCGTCAGCCAGAACAGGATGTTCAAAGGGACCCCGATCCGTACGAAATCCATGTACCGGTAGCCGCCGGCACCGTAGACGAGCGTGTTCGTCTGATAGCCGATGGGTGTCGCGAAATCCGCCGATGCGCCGAACATCACGGCGACCACGAAGGGGCGGGGATCGACCCCCAGCGCGTCGGCCATGCCGATCGCAATCGGCGTCATCAGCACCGCGATCGCGCTGTTGGACAGAAGGCTCGTCAGCACCGAAGTGACAAGATAGAAGGCCGAAAGCACCGCGAAGGGCGGCAGCATGCCCGACATCCCGCCGACCCAGCCGACGATCAGCTCCAGGGCGCCGGTCTTCTCCATGGCGGTTCCCAGCGACAGCATGCCGACGATAATCAGCAGCACCCGCCAGTCGATCGCCGCGCCCACGTCGCGCCGGTCCAGGCATTTCGTCGCCAGCACGACGAAGGCCGCGATCAGGGCCAGGCCGGCGATGGGCATGACGTCGAGGGCGGCAAGCCCCACCACCGCCGCGACCGCGCCGATCGCGATCGGCGCCTTGCGGATCCGGAACGGCTTCTCCTGGGGCTCGGTCAGGTTGATCAGGTCGCCCGCTTCGATCAGCTGGGCGACGCCGTCGGCCGGGCCCTCCATCAGGACCGTGTCCCCCACCTGCAGGCGGAACCGGTCGAGCGGGCCCCGCAGATCCTGGCCCTGACGGTGGATCGCGATCATGTAGACGCCGTAGCGGCGGCGGATATTGAGGTCGCGGAGCCGCTTGCCGAGAAAGCGGGAGCTGGGGCCGACCATCCCTTCCACCAGGACCGTGCTCCGGGTCGCGACCTCCTGCACCGCGGCCAGCGGCTCGATCGTCAGCCCGGAACGGTCGTGGAGCGCCATCAGCCCCGGAACCGGCGCTTCGACCACCAGCCGGTCGCCTTCCGCCAGCCGCAGGTCCCGCAACGTCCAGCGTCTCGATTCTTCGTTCCGGATGACGTCGATGATCCGCGCGTCCTTGAGGCCGACCAGCCGCGCCTCGTCCAGGGTCTTGCCGGCCAGCCCGCTGCCCGGTGTGATGACCAGCTCGGTCAGGAAGCGGCGCGATCCCGCCGCCGTGAAGGCGGCGGACGGCGCATAGCGTTCGGGAAGCAGGCGCTGGCCGAAGAGAAACAGGTAGGTGGCCCCGACCGCCGCCATGATCAGCCCGGGACCGGTGATCGAGAAGATGCCGAAGGGCTCCACCCCGAATTGGCGGGCGACGCCGTCGACCAGGATGTTCGTCGAGGTGCCGATCAGGGTGCAGGTGCCGCCGAAGATGGCCCCGTAGGAGAGCGGAATCAGCAGCTTCGACGGGGCGATCGACAGCTGCTGCGCCAGTTTCATCGCGACTGGTGTCAGGATCACGACGATCGGGGTATTGTTGACGAAGGCCGAGGTCGTGATCGCAAGCCCGACCAAGAGAGCAAGGCCCGCCGCCGGCCGCTTGCCGACCAGCCGCACCGCGGTGTTGCCCAGCGCCTCGATGCACCCAGTCCGCTCCAGCGCGGCGGCAAGAATGAACATGCAGGCGATCGTGAACGGCGCGCTGTTCGACAGCGTGGCCAGGACGTCGGCGACGTCCAGGATGCCGAAGGCCAAAAGAAGCACCGGCGTCCCGATCGCCACCATCTCCTTCGGCAGACGTTCGTAGGCGAACGCCGCGAATACGACGAACAGGAGGACGATGACGACGATCAGCTCGTAGGCCGGCATGCCGCGCCGCTCACCAACCGACGCCGGCGGCCGTCCGGGGGCCGAAACCGTAGGCGGAACCGGCGGTCATGACATAGCGCCTTTCATCCCGGCAGGGTCGCCCGAACGGTGCCGTCGCTGCCGATTTCGGCTGGCACGGGCGTGAGGGATCGTCCCGCGCAGGGACCGGCGACGCAATACCCGTCCTCGACCCGGAAGAGCGCGCCATGGGTGGCGCATTGCAGATGGATTCCGTCGGGGCTCATGAAGCGGTCCGGTACCCAGTCCAGCGGGGTGCCGGCATGGGGGCAGGCGTTCCGGTAGAGGAACACCGCCCCGCCCCGGCGCGCCGCCAGTATATCGACGCGGCTGCGGCCTTCGCCCAGGGAAAAGCCCCGGGCCTCGCCATCCGGGATGTCCCCGATCCGGCAGAGCGGCCGTCCGGTCATGCGGGGTCGGTTTCGCCCAGCCGGCAGATGTGACGCCACTGCGCCTCGGTCACCGGCTGCACCGAAAGCCGCGACTGCCGGACCAGCGCGATGTCCTGAAGCTCGGGGTCGGCCTTGATCTCGGCAAGCGTGACCGGCCGGGTCATGGGCTTGACCGCCTTGACGTCGACCATGCCGAAGCGGCCGGATTCGTCGCTGGGGTCGGGGTAGTACTCCTTTACCACCTCGACGATGCCGACGATCTCCTTGCCCTCGTTCGAGTGATAGAAGAACGCGCGGTCGCCCAGCCTCATGGCCTTCAGATTGTTGGACGCCTGATAGTTCCGGACGCCGTCCCAGTGGGTCGTGCCGTGTTCCACCTGTTGCTGCCATGACCACTTGAAGGGCTCGGACTTGACCAGCCAATACGCCATGCCGTCTCCCCCTCAAGCCTTCGGGTAGACTTGGCGCCAGGGCGCGATGGTCACGCTCTGGAACAGGCCGGCCCGGGCATAGGGATCGTCATGGCAGAAGGCTTCGGCGGCCGCCCGGTCCGGAAACTCCACGATCAGCACGCTGCCGGTCATCGACGTCTGGTCCTCATCCAGCGTCGGTCCGGCCGCCACGATCCGTTCCGCATGGCGCGCGATATAGTCCAG